>JANLWV010000362.1:0-13496 GCA_031364765.1 Vicinamibacteria bacterium | reverse complement strand
GTCCTGGAGGGCGAGGGGACAAAGCGCCTGAACACGGCCGTGATCGTGGTTCGCCAGGGGCTCGAACCCTGGGTCGAGGACGCGGACCCCGAAACCGCGGCGGCGTCCGCCGATCCCATCGTGGACCTGGCCCGCGACCTGGTGAAAGCGATTGTGGACGACGAGAGGGCGCGAAGCGACCGGCTGGGCCAGTGCATAAGGAATCTCTTCGAGTGCCTCGGCCTGCCGAATGAGGGCCGGCGGTTGTCCCTCGCCTGCGGCGAGAACCCCGATTCGCTGATGCGGTAGACGGGACCGCACCCTGAGCGGAGCCGAAGGGTCGGCTTCGCTCAGCGACCGCTCGACGTCGTTCGAACCTGCCGCATCAGTATCCTCGCCACCGTCGAGCCCACGAACAGCATCCCGAAGGCGACCAGCGGCTGCGGATCCGGGAGAGCCCCCTTCGGTTCCTCCACCAGCAAAACCACGAGAAATGTCGTCGCATTGAGGGTCGCATGCGCGATCATGGGCGGCCAAAGCGATCCGGTGTCGAGCCGGAGCTTCGCGAGTAGCATCCCCAGCACGAAGGCGAACAACACGCGATAGTACACGCGCGTGCCATCAGGCATCGCGTCCACGTGGATCAAGGAGAACAGTGCGGCAGACCCCACGATGGCCACGATGGGCCCGGCGGCCCTCCGTAACACCGGCGTCAGCAGACCGCGAAAGAGAATCTCCTCGCCGACCGCCGGGGCCACCGCGATCGCGGCGATCGAAAGCACCCAGCCGAGAGGATTCACTGGCCTGAGCATGTCGTGCAGTCCCTGAAACTGCTCCAGGTACGCGAGCGGCGGCTTCACGAGGACGTACTGCGCCTCAAACACGCCGAGACTCAAGGCCCAGAAGGCGAGTCCAACCGCGAAGGTCTTGAGTACCGCCCCCGAGACGAGCGGCGGAAAGCGATAAAGCTCGGGTATCCGCCGGGCCAGGAGCAGCGCCACGATGAGGGCGGGCGATGCCAGGGCCATCTCCGAAAAGATCAGGGTGGCCCGCAGCGAGTGCGTCTTCACCAGCCCAGCCTGCGCGTAGGCCATCAGGGTCAGACCGCCTCCGTAGGCGAGGAGCGAGAGAAACAAACTGGCGGCGACCAGCGATCTTCGGGACCCTTCCTGACTCATAAGCCGGCGATTATCGCCCACGCTCACGTCTCCTCTCTCCCAGGCGATGCGCCATGATCGAGAGGAACCCTTGCTTCAATCCCCGCTTCAGTCTCCAAATGACGCGACCCCCAACTGTTCAAGTACGGCCGAGGGCCCGCGCGAACGACTGGTGTCGCTCGGTCCTTCGGCGCTTAGCAGCGCTGAGCTCCTGGCCGTCCTGCTGGGCACGGGTACTTCGGGCAAGAGCGTTTTCGAACTCTCGCGCGAGATCAGCGCGCGCGGACTTCAAGCGCTCGCGCACACTCCCGCGATAGCACTCTCCCGGCACCCCGGGCTAGGTCTCGCGAAGGCTCTGCGCATCCTGGCCGCGTTCGAGCTTGGCCGGCGCCTTCATTGCGAAGAGGGACCGCAAAAACCCAGGCTCGACTCACCCGAGCTGGTCGCCGCCTACCTGACCCCGCGTCACGCAACCCTCCCGAGCGAGGTCTTCGGCGTCCTCGCTCTCGATTCAAAACACCGTCTCCTGGGCGAGAAAATCGTGGCCACCGGCGGTCGTCACAGCGTGGCCGTCACCCCGGCAGATGTCTTCCAGGCCGCCCTCCCCTACCGCCCGCGTTCCGTCGTGGCGTTCCATAATCACCCGAGCGGCGACCCACAGCCTTCGGAAGAAGACAAGGCATTGACGTATCGTCTCGCGCGGTCGGGTGAAGTTCTGGGTATCGCCCTCGTGGATCACATCGTCCTGGGCGGCCAGACCTTCGCCAGCTTCAAACAGCTGGGCCTTCTCTAAGTCACTCAATAGAAATAACATCACACACCCGTTGACCCAACGCACTCTCTTCCACACTACGCCGATCTATTACGTGAACGACGTGCCCCACGCGGGCCACGCCTACTGCACGATCGCGTCTGACGCCCTGGCCCGCTCACGCCGTCTTCACGGCGACGACGTCTTTTTCCTCACCGGCACCGACGAGCACGGTCAGAACATCGAGCGGATCGCCAGGGAAAAGGGAGTTCGAGAGCAGGCCTATTGCGATGAGGTCTCCGGAGTGTTCCGCGAGTTGTGGGGCGCCCTCGACATCCAGTACGACCGCTACATCAGAACCACCGACGAAATCCACAAACGCGGGGTTTTGAAGCTTTGGGCACGGCTTCGCACGGCCAAGACGCCCGACGGCCAGGACGCGATCTATCGCGGGAAATACGCAGGCTGGTATTGCCCGCGCTGCGAGGCCTTCAAGACCGACGACGAGATGAAGCAGCCGGGGAATCTCTGCCTCGATCATGAGCGCCCCTGCGAATGGACCGAGGAAGAGAACTTCTTCTTCAGACTCTCCGCCTACCAGTCGGTTCTCGAAGACCTCATCCGCGGAGGCGGGATGAAGATCTCGCCGGAAAGCCGAAAGAACGAAGTCCTGTCGGTGGTGAAGCAGGGCCTGCAGGACTTTTCGATCTCCCGCGCCCGGGTAAAGTGGGGCATCCCCATTCCCGACGATCCCTCGCACGTCTTCTATGTCTGGGTCGACGCGCTCTCGAACTACATCACCGCCCTCGGCTTCGCCGACGACGCGCCGGAGTTCAAGAAGTTCTGGGGCAAAGACGCCGAGCGTATGCACATCATCGGCAAGGAGATCATCCGCTTCCACTGCCTCTACTGGCCGGGTTTGCTTATCGCCGCCGGCCTGCTTCCCCCGTCGCGGGTCTTCGCGCACGGCTGGATGACCAAAGACGGCAAGAAGCTGTCGAAGAGCACGGGCAACATCATCGATCCCAGGGTTCTCGCCGATTTGTACGGCGTCGACGCGGTGCGCTACTACTTCCTGCGGGAGACTCCGTTCGGTCAGGACTGGGACTTCAGCGAAGCTGGTCTCGCTCAGCGCTACAACTCGGATCTGGCGAACGATTTCGGGAATCTGGTGTCCCGTTCGCTCACCATGATCGCGAAGTACTGTGATGGCAAGATTCCCGCACGGGTGGAAGAGTCCGCGCCGGGCGCGGGCGCCGACCTCAATGCCGAACCCATCTTCGGGGCCTATGAAGCGCTCAATTTTTCTCTCGCCCTGACCGAGATCTGGGGCTACGTCAGCGGCGCCAATCAATGGATCGTCCAGACGGCGCCCTGGAATCTCGCCAAGGATCCCGCGCGCGTGCCCGAACTGAACGCCTTCCTCTACCGCCTGGCCGAGCGTGTTCGGATTCTGGCCCTCCTGGCGTCACCCGTGATCCCGTCCTCCGCCAGCAGAGTTCTGGACATGCTGGGCATTCCCAAAGGCTCTCCGGCGCGTTCGAAAGTCGACTACGGTTTGCTGGCCGAAGGCCGGGCGCTCGGCGATATCGTGCCTCTTTTCCCGCGCATCGAACTAACGAAGGCAACCTCACCGGCCAAGGAGAAGTCACAGACCGTGGAAAACGAAAACGTTGTCTTGGCCGAACCGAACCTGGTCGGGATTGAGGCCTTTGGCGCTTTGGATTTCCGCGCCGCAAAGGTCCTTGCGGCGGAGAAGATCAAGGGCGCGAAGAAGCTGCTCAAGCTCCAGGTGGACGTGGGAGGAGTTCCCCGCCAGATCGTTTCGGGAATCGCCGAGGTGTACGAACCCGAACAACTCGTGGGCCGCACCATCATCGTCATCGCCAACCTGAAACCCGCCAAGCTCATGGGCGTCGAGTCGCACGGGATGCTCCTCGCCGCCACCGTCGACGGCAAGGCCGTTCTCGCAGGCTTCGAGAGGGAAGTCCCCACGGGTACGAGGGTGAAGTAGGGGCTAGCCGTTCGCGCGACCGGGCGGCGTCCGGCCTTCTCCGAAATATTTCTCGCTGCGATAGCGGAGCCACACCCTGAGTTCCTGCGGAACCTTCTCCCGGTCGGCAGCGCTCAAGCTCTCGTAAAGCGCCATGGCCTTCTCTCGCTCGCCCCGACAGGCGCGGTTGTTGTGCGCGTCCCAGTAGCTGCGAGCCACCCGGATCCGGCGGCAGGTCTCCTTGACCAGGGCGGCGCCCGCCCGTGGTCGGTCGCTTTGTTTCCTCTTGGCCGGCACTTCAACCTCCTTTCTTAAGACCGCGTCCGCGGTTCTCCACGAAGGCCAGGAGCTAGACTAAATCAACACCAAGGAGCCCTCGAAGACTCGTGAACATTCAAGATCTGCGCACTCTTCTCGACTATCACTACTGGGCCCGCGATCGGATGCTCGCCGCCCTGACCGCGCTCACCCCCGAACAGTTCACCAAAGAAATGGGGTCAAGCTTCACGTCCATCCAGGACACGCTAGGGCACGTGTATTCCGCGGAGTGGGCCTGGCACCAGCGCTGGAACGGCGCCTCCCCCACGGCCCAGCTTCCACGTGAGACCTTCCCGAACGTGGAGGCGGTCCGAAAGCTTTGGCGGAAGACCGAGGCCGACGTGCGCGGGTTTCTCGAGGCTCTCGGCGAAACCGGTACCGAACGGACGTTCGAATACAAGACCCTGGCCGGCGACCCGGGTTCCTCCGTCTTCTGGCACATGCTGCAACACGTGGTGAACCATGGCAGCTACCACCGAGGCCAGATCACCACCATGCTGCGACAGCTGGGTTTGGCCGCACCGGAGAGCACCGACCTGATCCGCTTCTACCGAACACGGAAGTAGCCGTTCCGCGTCCTACAGCTTGGGCAGAGTCAGCCCCTGCTGCGATTGGTATTTGCCTTTGCGATCCGCATAGCTCGTCTCGCAGATCTCGTCCCCTTCGAAGAACAAAACCTGGGCGATACCTTCACCCGCGTAGATCTTGGCGGGCAGGGGCGTCGTGTTCGATACCTCGAGGGTGACGATGCCCTCCCACTCGGGCTCGAAAGGCGTCACGTTCACGATGATCCCGCACCGGGCATAGGTGGACTTCCCCACGCACACCGTGATGACGCTGCGGGGAATCCGGAAGTACTCGATGGTGCGGGCGAGGGCGAAAGAGTTGGGCGGAATGATGCAGACATCGGCCTTCACGTCGATGAAGGACCGCGTGTCGAAATTCTTGGGATCGACCGTCGCCGAATGGATGTTCGTGAAGATCTTGAACTCGTCGGCGATCCGGATGTCGTACCCATAGGAGGAGAGCCCGTAGGAGATGAGGCCATCGGCCACCTGCTTCTCGGAGAAGGGCTCGATCATCCGGTGCTCCAGAGCCATGCGGCGGATCCACTTGTCGGATTTGACGGACATGAATTCTCCTGAAGAAGCTGAGCGCCCGCCGCGGATCGCCCGAATGCGTTCTTTCGCTGAAAGCTAGAGTTCGATGCCGGGGAAGAAGTAGGAGATTTCAAACGCCGCGGTCTCGGGCGCATCCGACCCGTGGATCGCGTTCGCCTCGATCGAAGCGGCAAAGTCCTTGCGGATCGTTCCGGGGGCGGCGTCTTTGGGATTGGTGGCGCCCATCAGGTCGCGCAGGCTGGGAATCGCATTCGCGCGCTCGAGTACCAGGGTCACGCAGGGCCCCGAAGCCATGAAGGTCACCAGCTCTCCGAAGAACGGTCGGGCCTGGTGCACGTGGTAGAAGCCCTCGGCCTCCCTGGTGGTGAGGTGACGCAGGCGGAGCGCCACAATCCGGAAACCCGCCTTCTCAATCCTTGAAAGAATAGCTCCCGCGTTTCCCGCCTTCACCGCATCGGGCTTGATGATCGAAAACGTCTTCTCCATGTCCTGCCTTTCCCATAACGCGCCATTGAGCCGCGCGAGCAGCCTATTTTCTTCCCAGAACCTTAGCCACCATCTTGCCCATGTCGGCCGGCGACTTCACCACGTGAATACCGGCCGCGCGCATCGCCTTCATCTTTTCCTCGGCCGTGCCCTTGCCCCCCGAGATGATGGCGCCGGCGTGGCCCATGCGACGCCCCTCGGGCGCCGTCTGTCCGGCGATGAACCCGATGACCGGCTTCTTCACGTGGGACTTCACGTAGGCCGCCGCATCCTCCTCCGCCGAGCCGCCGATCTCGCCGATCATGATGATCGCCCGCGTCCCCTTGTCCTTGTTGAAGAGCTCAAGCGCCATCTTGTGGCTGGTGCCGATGATGGGATCGCCCCCAATGCCAATGCAGGTGGACTGGCCTATGCCGAGGGCGGTCAATTGGCCCACCGCCTCGTAGGTCAGCGTCCCGCTGCGGCTGACCACACCCACCGAACCGCCCATGTGGATGTGGCCGGGCATGATCCCGATCTTGCACTTCTCGCCGGGCGAAATAATGCCGGGACAGTTCGGACCAATAAGCCTCGTCCGCCGCCCCACCAGGAACGTGGCCGCGCGCATCATGTCGAGAACCGGCACGCCCTCGGTGATGCAGACCGCCAGGTCAAGATCGGCATCCGCAGCTTCCATGATGGCATCCGCGGCGCCCGGGGGCGGAACGAAGATCATGGAGCAATTGGCGCCCGTCTTGCGAACAGCTTCCTGCACCGTGTTGAACATCGGGAAGCCTCCGAGAGTGGTGCCTCCCTTGCCCGGAGTGATGCCGCCCACGATATTGGTGCCGTAATCGCGGCACGCCAGGGCATGGAACGCCCCATGCTTGCCCATGCCCTGAACGAGGACGCGGGTGTTTCGGTCTACGAGAACGCTCACCCGCGGCCTCCCTTCGTCGCCCTTTTGGTTTTCGAGGCGGGTTTGGCCTTTGTAGCGGCGCTCGAAACAGCAGCGACCACTTTCTTTGCGGCGACCATCATGTTGTCCGCGGTCTGGAAGGCGAAACCGGACGCGAGGAGCATTTCTTTTCCAAGCGCCTCATTGTTGCCCTTCATGCGAATGACCACCGGCACCTTGACGCGCAGGTCCCGAACGGCGGCGATCACCCCCTCGGCCAGAACATCGCAGCGCAGGATGCCGCCAAAGATGTTGATGAAGACGGCCTTCACATCCTTGTCGGCCATCAGAATGCGGAAGGCGTTCTTGATCTGGTCGGCGTTGGCGCCGCCGCCCACGTCGAGGAAGTTCGCCGGCGCTCCGCCCGCCAGTTTGATGATGTCCATGGTGGCCATGGCGAGCCCCGCTCCGTTCACCATGCAGCCGACGTTGCCGCCCGGAAGCTTGATGTAGTTGAGCGAATGCTTGGAGGCCTCGACCTCGAGCGGCTCCTCCTCGTCAAGGTCGCGATAGCCGCGCAGGTCAGGATGCCGATCCAGCGCGTTGTCGTCGAAGTTGATCTTCGTATCGAGGGCGTAAAGGACCCCATCCGCGGTTAGCAACCAGGGGTTGATTTCGAGGAGCGAGGAGTCGGTCTTCTCGAACGCTTCGTAAAGGGCGCGGATGAACTGAACCGCCTGGCCCACCACGGCATTCGGCAGGCCAAGACCAAAGGCGATCTGTCGCGCCTGGAAGGCCTGGAACCCGACCGAGGGATCCACGTACTGCTTGAGAATCGCCTTGGGATTCGTGGCCGCGATTTCTTCGATGTCAACGCCGCCTTCCGACGACGCCATCACCACCGGCCGTTGCGAGTCGCGGTCCATGACGATCGCGAGATACATTTCGCGCGATCCTTCGAGATTCATGCCCTGCTCGATCAGAACCCGTTTGACCACGCGCCCCTCAGGGCCGGTCTGGTAGGTGACCAGAGTCATGCCGAGCATCTTCTCCGCGATCTCCATGACTTCGTCGCGGGTCCGGGCCAGCTTGACCCCGCCTCCTTTTCCGCGACCGCCGGCGTGGATCTGCGACTTCACCACGCACGGATAGCCGAGCCGGCTGGCCACCGCCACCGCCTCTTCCGGAGTGAACGCCGGTTCGCCCTCCGGCACCTTGACCCCAAACTTCCTGAGGACGGCTTTGCCCTGGTATTCGTGGATCTTCACTACTTGATGCTCAGGAGCTCCACATCGAAGATGAGGGTGGCCCCGGGAGGGATGGGACCCTGGCCCTGATCGCCATACGCGGCCTCGGACGGACAGGTCAGACGGGCCTTCTCGCCAACCTTCATCCTGGCGACGCCTTCCGTCCAGCACGGAATCACGCCGTTCAGGGGGAATTCGACGGGCTGACCCCGCTGGATCGAACTGTCGAAAACGGTGCCGTCGGTAAGCTTGCCCTCGTAATGGACTTTTACGGTGCTCGTCGGTTTCGGTGACGCGCCGCGGCCCGGCTGAAGGGTCTGAACCACCGCGCCAGAAGCAAGCTTCAAAGCACCCGGTTCGGCAGCCGCCTTGGTGACGAAGGCGGCATCCGCCGTCTTGCGGGCCTGAGCGACGCCCACGTTCGCGACCCGGGCCTGAGCCACTTTGGCCTGCAAATAGGGCTCGATGCGGGGCTGGTAGGAGGCCAGTTCGACCTCCGCCTTCTTCCCGAGACTCGAGGCTTCAAGGCCCTTCTGAAACACCGCGAACTCCTCGGCGGTCAGCTTGAACTGAGCGAAGTTCCCGCCCGCGATAAAGCCCATGGCATACAGTGTTTTCTGGTCGTCGGCCATGCCCGCAACGCCTTGGGGGGCGGGCGAAGCGGTGGCCGCGGGTGCTGCCGCCTTCTTGTTGCAGGCGGCGAGTGTGAGTGCGCAGGCGGCAAGCGACAGCCCGCGAAAGAGTGCTGAGTTCAAGAGGGGATCCTCAAAGTTCTGGAAAGTCTGGGCGCTGCGGTTGTGCGACGCACGGCGCCAGAGGGGTTGAACGGCAGAGCATACCGCGGACTACGCTTTTTCGATTTTCACCTTCGAGACCCGGTTCCGCTCCACGTCGACGACGGTGAGCCGGTAACCATCGATTTCCACGGCCTCGCCGCCCTTCGGGACGGAGCCCAGACGCTCGAGGATGAACCCTCCCACGGATTCGGCGTCGATCTCGACGGGGATGGGAATCGCGTACGACTCGCGGAGAAGGCTGTTTGAAACCGTCCCCTCGACCACCAGTCCCCCGCCTTTCTGCCGCTCAATCGACTTTTCTTCACCCTCGTCATACTCGTCCCGGATTTCCCCCACGATCTCCTCTACGAGATCCTCAAGGGTGGCGATGCCGACAACGCTGCCGTGTTCGTTGATGACCAGCGCCATGTGAGACCGCTTCTTCTGCAGTTCGCGCAGCAGATCCCCGACATTCTTGCTGTCCGGCACCACGTGGACCGGGTGGAGGCGGGCGCGAAGATCGACGGCATCGCCCCGTTCGAGCGAGGCCAGAACGTCCTTCACATAAAGAACCCCGAGCGGGTTGTCGAACGTCCCCTCGTAGATCGGCACGCGCGAAAAGCCCGCTTCGACAATCCGCTTCACCGCGGCCCGGGGCTCCGTGCCGACTTCGAGGGCGAAGGTTTTGGTCCTTGGGATCATGACGGAGCGAACCGGCATGTCCCGGAACTTGAAAACGCCCTCAAGAAGGCTGGCGTCGCTTTGAGACAAGACGCCCTGAACCCGGCCTTCGGCCACGAGATGCTCGATCTCCTCGGCCGACACCAGGCCTTCGCGCATCGGCCCTTTAAGTCCAAAGAGCCGGAGGACGAGCCGCGTCGATTCCGTGATGAGCCGCAAGGGGCCGCGGCTCAACTGAGCGATCATAGAGACCGGAATGGCGACGGCCGACGCGATCGGCACCGCGAACCGGATGGCCAGCGCCTTGGGCACGAGTTCTCCAATCACCATCTCGACGTAAACGATCACCGCCGACACGAGGACGCTGGCCGTGATCGCGGCGGGCGCCCACGAGGGCAGTCCAAGTTCGTCCAGCTTCGGCTCGATGAAGCGGCTGGCGAGCCATCCGCCACAGACGCCCGCCAGCGTGCCGCAGACGGTCACGCCTATCTGGACGGCGGCCATGAAGCGCTCCGGCTCATCGCGAAGGTGCTCCGCCATGCGCGCTCCGCGACTTCCCTCGTCGGCTCGCTTCCGGAGCGCCGCCTTGCGGGCGGAGATGAGCGCGATTTCGCTGCCGGAGAAAAAACCGTTTCCGAGCAGAAGGAAAAAGATCGCCCCGAGAATCAGGGCAGAGTCAGACATTGGACCCGCGAGTTTAGCGGGTTCTCCAGTCGTCGGGTATGAACGTGAACGATCCAGTGTTCTCATGTCCCAGGTAACACCAGCGATCCGAGGCACATGGGCGCCTTCGGGCCTTCGGGGCATCACCGCCGCGTATGAGTACGCCACGGACCTCATCCGAGGCCTTGTCGGCTTCTACGGCCGGTCACGTGCCCAACGTCAACCTGAACGTGGACCTCTTCCAGCCTACGCGTCGATGGCCATTCCGTAGACCGACTCCGCCGCCTGCATCATGGCCTCGCCCAGGGTGGGATGGGGGTGGATCGTCTTTGCGAGTTCCTCGGTGGTTGTTTCAAGCTGGAGGGCCACGCAGGCCTCGGAGATGAGGTCGGTGGCGTGGGGCCCGACCATATGGATACCGAGAACCTGATCGTATTTCTTCTCGGAAACCACCTTGACGAAGCCGCCGTCGTGGCCGACGATACGGGGCTTGGCCAGATTGCCGAACGGAAACTTGCCAACCACCACATCGTAGCCGCGTTTTCGCGCCTCCGCCTCGGTGAGACCAACACTCGCCACCTCGGGCTGGCAGTAGGTGGCGCCGGGAACCCGGTCATAGTCAATCGGGTCGAAGTGCTTCCCGGCGAGCTTTTCCGCCACCCGAATGCCTTCGGCCGACGCCACGTGCGCCAGCTGGGGGTGCGGCTTACCGTCGACGGTGATGAGATCGCCGATGGCGTGAATGCCCGGCTCGTCGGTCTCGTACCGATTGTTCACGCGGACGAAGCCGCGCTCCATCCTCACCCGGGTGGCTTCGAGACCCAGGCCGTCCGTGACCGGCCCGCGGCCGGTGGCGACGAGCAACAACTCCGCGATCAGGGTCCTTTTCTCACCCGCGGCGAGTGTGACTTCGACCTGAACCCCGTTCTGGATCACCGCGGCCGACTCGGTCCTCGCTCCGATGAGGAAGGTCATGTGCTTTGAAAGATGCTTCTCCGCCTCCTTCGAGATCTCTTCGTCCTCGATGGGCAGAATCCTCGGCATCATCTCGATGACTGTCACCGCGGTTCCAAACCGGCCGAATATGGACGCGAACTCAACGCCCACCGCGCCGGCCCCGATGACGATCAGGCTCTTGGGCATCTCCTTCAATTCGAGGATCTCATCCGAGGTAATAATCCGCTGACCGTCAATGGCGATATTCGGAAGACTTCGCGGCTTGCTCCCGGTGGCCAGCATGATGTTCTTCGTGGGAATCCGCGAAGCCCCGCCCTCGCCGGTGACGAGGACGCTCCTTGGGTTTTCGATCCGCCCCTGGCCTTTGACGAAGGTGATCTTGTTCTTCTTGAAGAGGTACCCTTCGATGCCCTTCGACAACCGGGTCACGATCCGGTTCTTGCGGGCCATCACTGCCGGGAAATCGATCCCCACATTCTCCGCCAGGATCCCGAACTCCTTGCCGTTCTTCAGGTCCTCGTACAGATCGGCGGTGTGAAGCAGGGCCTTGGTCGGGATGCAGCCGCGCTGGAGGCAGGTGCCGCCTGCTCCCTTTTGGTCTCGTTCCACCACCGCCACTTTGAGCCCGAGTTGCGCGGCCCGAATCGCTCCTACGTATCCGCCCGGGCCGCTTCCGATGACGGTGAGATCGAACTCGTTCGACAAGATGTCCTCGCTTCTTGAGACTTGATCCGAGGCCGGCACGCCATGTGCCGGTCGCCCTTTCGGCACGGACGCTATCACGAGGTGGAAACTGTTGTCCGGCTTCGGGGCGAGTCCAGCGCCTGATAAATTCCCCGCCGAATGACCCCTTCGCTCGACCGGATTCTGGCCACCCTGAACTCAGCGGAGATGGGCTCTCTCGAGGGAATCGCCGACAAAATGCGTTCTGCGGCCGCCGATCTCCGCGCGATCGATCAGCCCGAACTCGCGGCCAAGGCGGATCAGTCGATTTTGGCCCTGGAGCGGGCCGACGTGGCTGAATTCAAGAGGTTGCGGGCCTTCATCCAGTCGAAAGCAGGACACCTTCGCTAGCACTCCGTGGTGAAAGTCTGCCGTGCCCCAAGGCCAGGCTGCGCGCTCGAATGCCAGCTGAGTTTCACCACGGGCTGCTAGGGTTGACACCGCGAGAGTCGGCGCTTCCGACCTACAGGGTGGGCACGGTACAATGACACCCTACCGGCGGCAGTGTTCCCACCGCCTTTGGACCCGAAGCGATTCAACCTGGAAGAGGCTTGCAAAGTGATTAGAAAGACAGTGTTTGGGGCGGTAATCGCCCTCGCAGTAACGATGGCGGCTTGCGGAGATGGCATAGGCGACGTGACCACGGGTTCCGGCCCCTCGGCCACACCTACCCCGACACCCCAGTCCACGCCGACGACTCCCGTCGCAACTCCCACCCCCACCCCGACTCCAGTGCCCGGCATCTTGAGCTGCACGCTGGCCAAACTGCCCAACTGCGACGCTCAATGCTGCTCGCAGGGCGGGTCGGTGATGTGGCGCTCACAACTGGAAACGGCGCAGGCCGACCTGAGGGGAACCCAGCCGCAGCTGTTCCGTCCGAACGGCGACGTCAGGGACAACGTCGAGTACATGGATGCGCTGGCCAGGCGCCTGACCCAGCTCTTCGGCCTGTGCTCCGAGCGTCTCGGCCACGATGAAGTCCGAATCAAGCAGGACCAGAACGTCTCCCAGCACATCGACGTCCTTATCGCTGACGTGACCCCCTGGGTCGGCGGCGCCTACACCTGCCGCCCCGCCAGCTTCTAGTCCTGACACGTGCCCTGGAAGGGCGACCCGGCGTTTTGGGTCGCCCTTTTCGCGCCCTTTGGTAAGCGGCCTAGCCCACGGGGCACGACACTCCCGTGCCGCCGAGACCGCAATAGCCGTTGGGGTTTTTCGCCAGGTACTGCTGGTGATATTCCTCGGCGTAATAGAAGGGCGGCGCTGCGAGGATCTCCGTCGTAACTTCGCGGCGGCCGGCGGCGGTGAGGGCCCGGCCGTAGGCGGTCTTCACGGACTCCGCCACTTCCCTTTGAGCCTCCGAGAAGACGTACAGGCCCGAACGGTACTGGGTGCCTACGTCGTTGCCCTGCTTCATGCCCTGGGTCGGGTCGTGCGACTCGAAGAAGACTTTCACCAGTGTTTTGTAGCTCACGACACTCGGATCGAACACGACCAGGACCACCTCGTTGTGGCCGGTCCGGCCTGAACACACCTCGGCGTAGGTCGGGTTCTTCGTCAACCCGGCAGCGTAGCCCACCGCGGTGGTAAAGACGCCCTTGATCTTCCAGAACTGTTTCTCGGCGCCCCAGAAGCAGCCGAGGCCAAAAACCGCCTGTTCAAGCTTTCCGGCAAAAGGCCCCTTGAGCGGCGTCCCGAGAACGAAGTGCGCGGAGGGAACCGCCATCTCGTCGTCCCGACCCTTCAGGGCGTCTTCAGGAGAAGGCA
>JANLWV010000340.1:0-2464 GCA_031364765.1 Vicinamibacteria bacterium | reverse complement strand
TCGCATCGTCGCCAGAGCGAAGAGATCGAAAGGACTGAGGCGTTCATCAACCGCTTCCGTTATCAGGCGACCAAGGCGCGCCAGGTCCAGAGCCGGATCAAGCAACTCGACAAAGTCGAGCGGATCGAGATACCGGCCCAGCGCCAGAAGATCCATTTCCACTTCCCCGAGGCGCCGAAGGCCGGTCGGGTCGTGCTGGACGTGAAGGGTCTGAGGCGCTCGTACGGAGATAACGTGATTCTCGACTCGGTCGCCTTCACGGTGGAGCGCGGCGACCGCATTGCTCTCGTCGGTCCGAACGGCGCGGGCAAGTCCACATTGATGCGCGTGCTCGCCGGATCCGACCCGCCCACCAGCGGGACCATTACCCTCGGACACCAGGTCGTGATGGACTACTTCGCCCAGAACCAAGCGGATATCCTCGCCGGCTCTCAGACGGTTTACGAGGAGATGGCGGGCGGGAGCCCGACCACCATGGTGCCGACGATCCGGTCGATCCTCGGCGGTTTCCTTTTTTCGGGCGATGATGCTTACAAGAAGGTTGCCGTTCTCTCCGGCGGGGAACGCAATCGTCTGGCCCTCGCGAAAATGCTGCTCAAAGCGAGCAATCTCCTCCTGCTCGACGAGCCGACGAACCACCTTGACATCGATTCGAAGGACATCCTTCTCGAAGCCCTCGCCGCCTATACCGGGACCATCGTCTTCGTTTCGCACGACCGGCACTTCGTCGATCGGCTGGCTCTCAAGGTGATCGACGTGGGCGAGGGCTCGGCCACGCTCTATCCGGGAGGGTACGAAGACTTCCTCGACTGGAAGAAGCGGGTCGAAACCGGAGAGCTTGGGACTCCGATGAAGGCATTGCCGAGGTCGCCCAGTCTCACCCAGGTGAAGACCGCCGTGGCTAAGGCGGTGGCGACATCGCCTGTGGGCCTGCCCCAGAAGGCGCCTCCGGCTCCCATGCCGGAGAAGCGGCCGACCACGGTTTCGCCGCCGAATCCCCTGGCCCCGCGCCTGCGCAAGGCGGCTGACGACTCACCCGCCTCCAAAAAGGCAGCCGCCGAAGCCGAACGTCATGCCCGGATCGCCGGTGACCGAGCCGAGAAGAAGCGTAAGCAGCGTCTCGACGAGATCGAGAAGCGGATCGCCGAGAAGGAAGCGGCGGTTCTCGCGATCGAGACGGAGATGTCGACGCCGGGGTTCTTCGATGACCGGGGCCGCGCGGAGAAGGCGGCGAAAGACCGCGAGGCGTTGATGTGGGAAGTCAACGACCTCATGGAGCAATGGGAGCTGATGCAGCAAGAGTCGGCGCCCGCGTCGTAGCCTGCGCCGACGCGCCCGTCGGCCCGGACGCCCAGGCGAGCGCGATCCAGAGAAACCGGAAGTTCATGACGTCGGCGTTCAGGCTGTTCACCAGGATCCCGACGACTGCGGCGGCGGCGGCTCTTTGAATGGGGGTCGCCGTGGACAGGCTCCGACCCATCCCGCGGAGCCAGGAGGCCCATAACAAGAAAAGAGAGAGGCCGCCCAAGACCCCCGTTTCTGCCAGCCGCCCCGCAGGGCCGCAATGCGGCAGCATCCGGCGATGGTGCGCGGTGAGTCTGCCCTCCTGAAACGCCCGTTCCGTCTCGACCACGAAGCGCCCTGGCCCAACTCCGGCAATCGGATGTTCGAGGAAGGCCCTCCAAGCCACCTGCTTGAGCGCAGCGTAACTCATTAGACGCCCTTCGACTGTCGTTCCCAGAAGGTCGAATGAAACCGGGCCAACGTCGTAGTGGGTGGATCTTTCCGCGGGTCTGGGATCCACGATCGAGGCGGCATTGACGATCAGAACGACCACGATCGCGCCAAGCCAGCCGAGTGAGCGGAGGGCGCGTGAAGGAACGGCCACGGCCAGGAACAGGATGGCGGCCACGCAATACCCGGCGACGCTGTGAGAGAAAGTGAGGAACTCGCCCGCGGCCAAAAGCGTGGCCATCGCGGTCCACCATGCTCTGGATCCTTGGGAACCTCGCGCGCGCAGAGCCAGGGCGAGCAGAAAGGCGACGAGGAGCGCATTTCCAAGAAGCTCCGGCGACTCGAATGCTCCTCGCAGCCGCCTCACCAGGCCGAAGATGGGCAGGATTTGAGCCTCGCCCAGGAGCGAGGGACGCACGCTCCTGGGGATGCGACGAAACACGACAAGGATCGAAAGCGCCGTGACCACTGCGAACGCGGCTACGTAGGTCTGCTGAAGGCGACGCCCCAGATCGACATCCCGCGCCAAGTGGCGAAAAACGAGGAACATCGCAGCGACGTAGGCCTGCTTGGTCAACTCCTTGAGGCCGCCGAGCGGATCGGGAGAGACAAGGGACGCAGTGAGGGTGACGGCCAGGTACAACGCGAGGGGCCAGTCCTCTCGTCGCCACCATCCGCCGCCGATGGGTCTTCGAAACACCACGGCGATCGCCAGAAGCGGAAACACGAG
>JANLWV010000313.1:0-4522 GCA_031364765.1 Vicinamibacteria bacterium | reverse complement strand
AACCGGAGCCGAAGCGCAGGCCGGATTCACTCCGGCCGGAGCGACGGGGGTCTGGGGGGCCGAGCACGGAACTCCGTTGGCGAACTGCGGCCCCCCAGCTCAACTACGCCGCGAGCTTCTCAGCCTTCTTGTGGCCCTTGATCAAGCTCTTCACCGTATCCGAGGGCTGAGCGCCCTTCGAGATCCAGTAGGCGACGCGATCGGACTTCAAGACAACCTTGCCGGGATTGGCCCGGGGGTCGTAATGGCCTACGATCTCAACGAACTTCCCGTCTCTCCACGCGCGCGAATCGGCGACGACAACGCGGTAAAACGGTTTCTTGGTGGTTCCGGTACGGCGCAAGCGAATAGCGAGCATCCTCTAGTTTCTCCCGGAAAGGTCTCTCAAGACAACCCCGGCAAACCAAAACGGGACGCGAGCTTCCGAAGCTTCGACCCTTTGGCGTTTTGCGCGGACATCATCTTCATCATTTTTCTGGTCTGTTCATACTGCTTGATCAGACGATTCACGTCTTCAACCTTGGTCCCGCTTCCCAGGGCCATGCGCTTGCGGCGCGACCCGGAAATGATCTCGGGACGTTCCCGTTCCTGGTGGGTCATGGAGTCGAGAATGGCGACGAACTTCTTCATCTCCCCCTCCCCGTGGGCCATGTCTTCTTCCTTGACTTTGGGGACGCCCGGGATCATGCGGACCAGATCGCCGATCTTCCCCATCTTGCGGACCTGCTTGAGCTGGTCGCGGTAGTCCTCCAGCGAGAACTCGTTCTTCGCCATCTTGCTGGCGAGTGCCGCGGCCTTGGTCGCATCGATCGACTCCTCGACCTTTTCGATCAGACCCATCACGACGCCCATGCCGAGAATCCGGCCGGCCATGCGCGACGCATCGAACAGCTCAAAGTCCTCGGGCTTTTCACCCGTGCCCGCGAAACGGATCGGGCAGCCGGTCACCGAAGCGGCCGACAGCGCCGCGCCACCACGAGCGTCACCGTCAAGCTTGGTCAGGATGATGCCGGTGATGCCGATCTGGTCCTGGAACGCCGAGGCGCTTACCAGGGCGTCCTGCCCGGTCATCGAGTCGGCGACGAAAAGGATCTCGGAGGGCTCCGCGAGCGCCTTCTGAGCGTTGAGTTCGGCCATCAGGTCCTCATCGATGTGGAGTCGTCCCGCGGTGTCAACGAGGAGAGTGTCGTAGCCCATCGAGCGGCACTCGGAGATCGCCTTCTTCACGATCTCAAGCGGCGCGTCGGTCGGCGGCTGCATGAACTTGACCCCGACCTTCCCGGCCAGGATGCCGAGTTGCTCGCGAGCGGCCGGGCGGGCGACGTCGGTCGAGACCACGAGGGGGTACCGTCCGTTCTTCGACAGGTACTTCGCGAGCTTCGCGGCGGTCGTGGTTTTTCCGGAACCCTGAAGCCCAACCATCATGATGACGGTCGGTGTGCGCTTCGACTCTTTGAGTCGCGGTGGCGAGGCGCCCAGGAGGGCGATCATTTCGTCGCGAACGATTCGAACCACCGCCTGGCCGGGCGACAGGCTTCTCAGAACTTCCTGGCCGACCGCTTTCGCGCGGACCCGATCGAGGAAGTCCTTCGCCACCTTGAGGTTCACATCGGCCTCAAGGAGGGCGAGGCGGATGTCCTTCATCGCGACATCAATATCGGCTTCGGTAAGCGAGCCGCGGCCACGGAGAATCCGGAAGACGCTCTGGAGCTTTTCGGAAAGAGAATCGAACATCGTTGATCAGCGGCGAATCGCGAAGTTTACCGCAGGGTCAACGGAGCGAGCGTGAACGGAGGCGGCTTA
This sequence comes from Vicinamibacteria bacterium, assembly GCA_031364765.1. Classification (GTDB taxonomy): domain Bacteria; phylum Acidobacteriota; class Vicinamibacteria; order Fen-336; family JAGNNV01; genus JAGNNV01. The sequence goes on along the minus strand of JANLWV010000313.1, from coordinate 2,719 downwards.
CTTGCGACGGGTCGAGAAGCGAACGAGGACGCCTTCGACAAACGTGGCTTCGATCTCATCGCCACCGTCGTCGAAGGTGGCGATCCGGCAGTCGAGGCCGCTGTCGTCTCCGGGACAACTGCGTTCGCGCCGGGCCTTGCCGAGCGCCTCTTCCATCTCTCGACGCGGCGTTCCCTTCCGCCAGTCGCGGTTCTGGGAAGCGCTCCTGGTCGAGGATGAAGGGGCGGACGACGACGACGACGAAACCGCGCGACGACCGCCCCGGCCGGAGAAATCCACCCAAGGATCCAGGTAGCGCTCCAGACCCTCGGGGGTGAGCGCATCGGCGGGAACGTTCTTCTTGAAGCGCACGTTGAATCTCGAACCGCTCTTGAGCGCCCGATCCATGTCCCGATCACGGGCACGCTGGTTGTAATCGTCGACGTCGCGCCTTTCGCGGTCGTCGCGACTCTGGCGGTCGCGGCGGAGGTCGTCGAGTTCGCGCTCAAGACGCCGCTTTCGGTCACGGTCGGTCTCGTTCCTGATCTCTTTCTCGAGGTCGGTTTCCCGCACCGTCTTGGTCGAGGACGTGGCGCTCTTGGTTGAGGACTCCGTGAACCAGTTGAAGCCGCCGCCGCCCAGATGGAACTCGATGAGATCGCCCTTGACTTTGATGTAGGTCACGGGAATGACGTCGCCGGCCTGCAGCGCCGCATCGTGTTCGCGGATGCGGTCGCTGTTCTCCTTGAGATCGAAAGGAATGGCCCGATCGAAACGCAGATCGACGCCTTTGTGGCTGGCGGGCATGTCGACGCGAATCGCGACCTGGCGGCCCATGAAAGCGTTCTTGAGCGCGGTCTCGTCCTGGGCCAGGACCGGGCTCGCTACCAAGGTGAGAAGAGCCAGGGAAATGGGAAGGCGGGGCATCGGCATCATCCTCTCTCGGTTTGTTGAATCAATCGCCAATCGTGGATCCAAGATTCAGCCCCGAGGCGGGATGGTCGGCGGACACAATCTTGGATTGACCGTCCTGAGCGGTGACGTTCTCATAGACGCCGGCGTCCCGTCTCACCAGCTTCGAGAAGCCCAGATTCTTCAGCGCGGAATCGCCCTTCGGGAATGAGAGGGCCGGCGCATAAACGACGAGCTCGACCGGGGCCTCGGCGGGTGTGCCCTGAGGACCGATCATCGCCCTTTCACACAGTTCGCCCCACGTCTTGATCCGCTCGTTGACGCCGTGCCGGACCTCGACAATGAAGTCGTTGGCGGGACAGTGGTAGTCGTACCTTGGCATGATTGGAGTCTCGTGACCGCACCAAGTATCTCTCAGGCCTCTATGGACCGCCCAAAAGGGCTCGTCGATGTAGCGATCGTGGGCGGCGGCGGCGCCGGAATGGCCACCGCGATTTTTGCCGGAAGACTTATGCGGGAGGATCCGGCAGGCGCGCCCCGACCCGCGCGCATCGTTCTGCTGGACGGCGCCAAGGCGCTGGGGGCCAAGATTCTCGTTTCCGGCGGGGCGCGATGCAATGTCACCAACGCTCGCGTCGAAGCCAAGGACTTCTGGCGCCCCGGATCGCCGTTCGTGAGACAGGTCCTGCGCGCCCTTCCGGTACCCGAAACGATCGCCTTCTTTGCGGAGATTGGCGTTGATTTGAAGGAAGAACCGCTGGGAAAGCTCTTCCCGAAAACCGACAAGGCACGCACCGTTCTCGATGCCCTCCTCGCCGAGGGGAGACGACTGAAGGTCGAGATCAGGACATCGAGCCGCGTTCTGGGACTGATGCGTCAAGCGGCGCACTGGACGCTCGAGACCTCAGCGGGACCGCTTCACGCCAAACGCGTCGTCCTCGCCACCGGCGGCCTCTCGCTCCCCAAGACGGGCAGCGATGGCCTCGGCTACGCCTTCGCCCGCGGGCAAGGTCACACGATCGTCCCCACCGCACCCGCGCTCGAGCCGTTGCTTCTGGGCGGTGATTTTCACGCGCCTCTGACCGGCATCGCGCACGAAGCCGGGATTCGGATCGTCCGAGCCGGACAGAAGACGGTCGACCTACGCGGTTCGTTGCTTTGGACGCACTTCGGCATCAGCGGTCCGCTGGCTCTGAACGCCTCGCGCTTCATGAGGCGCGCACGAGCCGAAGGTGCGATGGCGGAAATGAGCGTGAGCTTCGCTCCCGGCCTCTCCCCTGAGAGCGTCGATCGACACCTGATCGCCGCGACCGGGGACCGCCCGAACCACCAGCTCACCACCGAGGTGGCGCAGGCGTTCGGGCTGGCCCATGCGGTCGCCCTCCGCCTCGTGACCCGCGCGCTTGGCCCGGAGCTGGCACTCTCGAAGCTGACGAGAGAAAGGCGCCGCGCTCTGGTCAAGGCGCTGACCGCGTTGCCGCTCGACGTGGTGGACGGCCGCGGCTACAACTTCGCCGAGGTCACAACCGGGGGCGTGTCGCTCGACGAGGTGAACCCAAAGACCATGGAGTCACGCCTCGCCAAGGGCCTTCACTTCGTGGGAGAGATCCTCGACGTCGACGGCCGCATCGGCGGCTTCAACTTTCAATGGGCCTGGGCGACCGGGAAAGTGGCAGGGCGGGCCGTCTCGCGCCCGGAATCGTAGGGGGGCGGCCGGTCCTGGAGCGGCGGTCGCCCGCCTGCCCTTGGGCTCAGTGCCGTCGAGGAGGGCCGCTGCGACCGCGACTACGGGCGCCGCCACCCTGGCCAGGCCGGCGACCATGGCCGC
>JANLWV010000289.1:0-4952 GCA_031364765.1 Vicinamibacteria bacterium | reverse complement strand
GTCTGGGCCTGGGCGCGGCCACCGCGTTTGGCCGGTCAGAACACATTCACTAGCCGGTTTATTTCTTCGGAAGGCCTTCGACCGAAATCGGACTCAAGGTCGGCGCCGCCGCCGCTTCGTCCGCGAACCGAACGCGCACGGTCATTCCCGCCGCATCGTCGTAGTTCGAAAGCAGAAAGTTCCGGACGAACTCCTCGGTGACCTTTCTCCCGGTTTCTCTCACGAGAGGCAGATGCTGTCGGGCTCGCTCGTTCAGAAGAACGGGAAGGCCCTTCTGAAGCTCGTCTCTTACCGCGGCCTCGTCGCGAAGAACGGAACCGCGCTTGATCTCAAAAGTGAGGGTGGAAGGATCGAGAGCGGGGACGGAGAACTCGGGTGCGGGTGCGATGACGTCGACCGTGCCATGGGAAAGCCTCAGATCCCAACGCTTCTGGAGGTCGAGGACATAGGTGTAGACGACCTGTCCGCGCGCTTCGACCACCACGTCCGGCAGCGGGATGGCGCCCCAGGCGAGGGACGTGGAGTCGGTTCGTTCGAAGGACTCAAGCTGTTTGAGCTCGGCAAACTGGAGCCGGGAAACACCGCGAACTTCAGCGGCGTAGCTTCGTAGCGTCATCTCGACCTTTCCGGTTCGAAATGCCTCGGCCACGCTGCGCACGGCGATGAGGGCGCTCTCCGCCGCTCCTCCAAGGCTCCTGACTCTCTTCATCGCGGAACGAATCAGAAGAATCGGGAGCACGAGGCAGGCGATGGCGAGAAGGGCCATCGCGAGAGCCCAGCGGCCGCCGCGCCCCTGACGAGCGGGCGGGCGGGCGCCTTGGGTGTTCTCGGTCACCCGAGCCGGCCGTTTCGGAAGTCTTCGAAAGCCTGGTGGATCTCCTCCCGCGTGTTCATCACGAAGGGACCGTAACGCGCGATAGGTTCCTTCAACGGGCGGGCGGCGATGCACAGGAACCGAAAATCAGAATCCGCGGCGCTGGCTCTGATCGCATCGCCCTTCGAAAGGATCGCGAGGGTCTTGGGCGCGATCGTCGTCGTCCCGACCGAACCCGAGCCCTCGTAGGCGTAGACGAACGCCGTGTGGTCTTCGGGAACCGTGGTTTCGAATCGACCCGATGCGCCCAGCCGAACATCGAGATAGACCGGATCGGTGACGATGCCTTGGACCGGCCCAGCGGCGCCCGCAAACGACCCCGCGATCACGCGAACGGAGCCGTGCTCGATCTTCACCTCCGGAATGCTTTTGGGATCGATGTCCTGGTAGCGCGGCGCGGTCATCTTGCTCGCGGCGGGAAGGTTGACCCAGAGCTGGAAGCCCCACATCAGGCCGCCTTCCTGTCTGGGCGTCTCCGAGTGGATGATCCCGCGGCCGGCGGTCATCCATTGAGCCCCGCCTCCAATCAGGAGGCCGCGATTGCCCGCGTGATCGGCGTGCTCCATCTTTCCGGCCAGCATGTAGGTCACGGTCTCAAAGCCGCGGTGCGGGTGGTCCGGGAAGCCGGCGATGTAGTCCTTCGGATCGTCCGATCTGAATTCGTCCAGAAGCAGAAATGGATCGAGGTGTTCCAGTTCCGCCGTGGCAATCACCCGGCTCAAGCGCACCCCCGCCCCGTCCGAGGTCGGGACAGCGTGAACGACTTTTTCGACGTGGCGCTCAGTCATGTCTTCGCCCCTTCAGGGTCGCGGGAGCGGTTGCGGCAGGTCCGCGACCACGTAGGCCAGAAACGCGATCGCCGCTGCGTTGTCAGCCAGGTCTTTCGGGTCCAGCTTGTCGACGGTGTCGGCGGCGGTATGGTGAAGCAGGAAATACTTCGATCCATCCACTTCGAGACTCGCGGACGGTATCTTCGCGGCAAGAACCGAAGGTCCGATGTCGGCTCCGCCGCCTTGAGGCCCGATGTTGCTGGCGCCGATGGGCTTCAGGAGCGACGCGATCTCGCTCAGGATCTTTCGCGCCGCGTCCGAACCCGTGAATCCGAATCCGCGCGGCTTGAAGACGCCGGAGTCCGACTCCAGGGCGAGGACATGCCGGTCGAGTTCGGCCCGGTGCGCATCCCGGTAGCCATTCCCGCCCGCCCCCCCGTTTTCTTCGTTGGTGAAAAGCACCACGCGGATCGTTCGCTTCGGCTTCAGGCCCAGCGACTTCAGCAGGCGCAGCGCCTCCCAGGTGACGACGCAACCGCCCCCGTCGTCCATCGCTCCCGTGCCCGGATCCCAGGAGTCGATGTGACCTCCGAGCAGGACCACCTCGTCAGGGTTTAGGGCTCCGCGGAGTTCACCCACGAGATTGGCCGACGGAGAGTCATCGAGGAAATGAGCGTCCATCTTGAGGCGCAGAACGACCTTCTGCCCGCGTCTCGCCATGCGGTCGAAGCGATCGGCGTCTTCGGTGGGAATGGCGGCGGTCGGGATTCTGGGCGTGCCCTCTTCGTAACGCATCCCGCCGGTGTGCGGTGTCCTCAGTCCGGGCAGGCCCACCGCTCGAACCAGCGCGCCCACCGCTCCCGCCTTCGCGGCGGCCGAGGCCCCGCCTCCGCGATACCGCACGGTCTCGCCATAATTCGTGTAGAGGACGTTGAAGAGCACGATCTTGCCCCGTGCCTCTTCCTTGCGGGCCGTGAGTTCGTCGAACGACTTCACTATCATCAACTCGCCAGTGACGCCCTCGGATCTGGTGCTGACGCTGCCGCCGAGACCGAGGATGGGAACTTTGTTCGGGAAGGGCTCGAGAATCTCAAGGCTCTCCTCGCCCCGGATCCACTGCGGGACCATCACCGGCTCCAGATGGATATTCTCCAGCCCGTCCTTCCTCATCTCCGCTTCCGCCCAGCGCAACGCCGCTTCCAGGTTGGCTGAACCCGAGAAGCGCGGCCCGAACGTGTCGGTCATGAAGGCCAGGCGATCCCAGGCGAAATTGCCTCCGGCGTCCTTCGCGGTGTCGAGGATCCGAAGGGCGATCGGTCGATACGGGGTCAGCCACGAAGGAGTCTGATCTGTGGGCGCGCGGCCGCCGCTCTTCGGCTCTTTCGCTTGAGCCCAGGCCGGGCTCACCAGGGCAACGATCACGACGACAAACGAAAGAACAACTCGGCGCACGGGGGTCTCCTTACCGTGATGAGGTCTTGGCGGTCACATCCACGCAGGGAACGACGATCGGTTACTCAGCCAGGTTTTTGGACGCGAATTCCCAGTTGAGGAGCTTGTCGAGGACGGCGGCGACGTAGTCCGCGCGCTTGTTCTGGTAGTCGAGGTAGTAGGCGTGTTCCCACACATCGAGAGTGAGCAGGGGCTTCGCCGCGGTGGTGATCGGAGTCTCGGCGTTTGGCGTCTTGGTGACTTTAAGAACGCCGCCATCGAGAACCAGCCAGGCCCACCCGGAGCCGAACTGGCCCAGGGCGGCGGCCGCGAACTGTTCCTTGAACTTCGGCATGGAGCCGAAGTCTTTCTCGATGCGATCCGAGAGGTCCTTGGAAGGTGTCGCCCCCTTGGGCGAAAGAGAGTTCCAGTAGAAGCTGTGGTTCCAGGCTTGGGCCGAGTTGTTGAAGATGGCGGCCTTGTCGGCCTTACCCGCGACCGTCCGCACAATCTCGACCAGGGACTTCTCGGCGAGGTCCGTCCCCGCGATGGCCTTGTTCAGGTTGTCGATGTAGGTCTTGTGGTGCTTTCCGTAGTGAAAGGAAATGGTGTTCGAGGAGATCGTCGGGGCCAGGGCGTTGTCTTCAAATGGGAGCTTGGGCAGTTCGATGGGCATCACGTTCCTTTGGATGGCCGCCGCAGTCGTCGGGGCCAGAGTGTTTGTGGCAAGCGTCGCCAGAGTGGTGGCGCCCGCGGTAGCGAGAAACGACCGACGAGCTTCATTCATGGTGAGATTCTGGGCCCGGCACCCGGTTTGATCCAACTGGATGGCGGGCGTTCAAGCATCAGCCGGACCGTGCGCGAACCCGCGAGAACGATGGTGACGAGCAGGAGAAGCGCCAGCGAGACGACACGCGACCAGGGAGCGCCGAATGGAGCCGGGGCTTGGGCTAATATGGCCACATGCCCGTAAAGATCGGAGAGATGCTCTTGAAGGAGGGGTTGATAACCGCCCAGCAGCTCCAGGAAGCGCTCACCCACCAGAAAACGAACGGCATCAAGCTCGGGCGGGCGCTGGTGAGCCTGGGCTTTGTAAAGGATGACGAAATCACGGGCCTCCTTTCCCGGCAGTACGGGGTCCCTTCGATCAATCTCGCGACCTTCGACATCGATCCCACGGTGCTGAAAGTTCTCCCCGGGGAGACCTGCCGCAAGTACCAGGTGATTCCCATTTCCCGCGCGGGCGCGGTCCTGAGTCTCGCCATGAGCGACCCCACGAACGTCTTCGCCATGGACGACATCAAGTTCATGACGGGCTACAACGTGGACCCCGTGGTGGCCTCCGAGATCGCCATTGAGGAGGCGATCAACCGGTTCTACGGCAGCGCTCGTTCGCTCACGCTGCGCCAGGAGGGCGCCCCCCCAGGTGGCGGCGGCGGAGCTCAAAAACCTGGCGGGATCAGCCTGGGCAGGACTCCTTCCTTGAGGGAGGTGATGGACAGCCCGGGCCTGACCTTCGACGACATGGCCTCGGTCGGATTGTCCGAAGTCGACATCGATTCCATCGGCGAGGAAGAGGGTGAGGTTGAAACCCTCAAGACCGAAGAAGACGAAATCGATCTTGGCGCGCTGTCGCGATCGTCAGAAGCGGCGCCCGTGGTCAAGCTCGCCAACGTTCTCCTGATCGATTCGCTCAAGCGGGGCGCCTCCGACATCCACATCGAGCCGTACGAAAAGGACTTCCGGGTCCGGTTCCGCATCGACGGCATCCTTTACAACATCATGGCCCTGCCCATGAAGCTGAAGGATCCTTTGACCTCGCGCATCAAGATTATGTCCAAGCTCGACATCTCGGAAAAGCGCCTGCCTCAGGACGG
>JANLWV010000469.1:0-6030 GCA_031364765.1 Vicinamibacteria bacterium | reverse complement strand
ATTCGGGCCAACCTGAGGATGGAACTTCAATACGATGTGGACGGTACGCCAACCGACGTTCCCGCCTTGACCCTTCTGGACGCGCGGAAGCCCCAGAGTTCCTTGAGCCCAGCCTTCCAGAACGTCGGGATCCGACTCGGGAGCGGAACTCCCATCGGAACTCCCATAAAGAAAGCTCTCGACTTCGCTCTCGACTACTTCAAGACCACGGTTCTGCCCGCGGGCGGGACGCTCAAGCGACCGGTTGCGGCCCAGGGAAAACAGAAGCAGTTCGTTATTCTGATCGTGGACGGCGACGAATCGTGTAGCGCCACCCTGGCCGAATTAAAAACGGCCGCTTATGCCCTCTGGGGCAACGCCCTGCCCGCCCTGCCCGCACTCACTCCCGCCCAGGCCGCAGCCGGAATCACGCAGGCCCAGTTGGACATCGCCAATCGCATCGAATTATTGGTGGTTTCGTATGCGGGCGGCACCCAGGCCACCGTCGACGAGATCGCTGAGGCGGGCTCGGGAAAAAACTCGACCACCGGCGTCTGCGATGCGGGCGCGCCCTGCCGCACATCTCCCATCGTCAACAACCGGACCGAGCTCGTCACCGCGCTGAACAACGCTCTCAGCCTCAGCGGGGCGACGGGAGAGTTCTCAGACCAGCAGTCGGTCACCGAGACCGTATTTGAGTTTGCTGGCGTCGCGACCTCACCGAAAGACCCTCTGGATCCGGAAGATCGATACGCGGTGTCCGTTCCCATCCTCATGCAGTCCACGTTCGAACTGCCTTCATTCAAGGGCCACCTGAACGCGTTCCGACGCGACGAGAACGGCACGCCTGCGAATCTCGCCGATGACATCACCGTTCAGGAGTGGGACGCGGGTCAGAAACTGCGGGACCGCCTCGTGAATGCCACGAACGGCCTGGGCGCCGCGCCCGGCACGGCATGTACAGCGTCCGGCGCTGGTTGTCGTACGTTTGCGGAGCTGTACGGAGACGTCACGGACCCTCTCATCGTGGCGGGAACGACCGCGAAGATCAAGCGCCGCATTTTCACGACCACCCAGAACGGCGTTCTTGCTTCGACCACGTACACGCCGGCCAACATCCTGGCGAATGCGGCCGCTCTGGCCGGGAGCGGGACCGGCAGCGAATTGAAGAGAGTGTCCCTCTGGCCGCCGATACCCACCGGGACCGCAGACAACACTTTCGTGGCCCCCGCCGACACCTCCGGCGCGACCGTCGCGGATGTCAGAGGGATACTGGACACCGCGATGGGATTCGACGCGTTCACGACCGTGGCGGATGTTCAGGGCGCCGTTCCGGGCGCCTGCCAGGGAACAGTGCCTGGGAATATTCACGCCAAGTGCACCTCGGCGACCGCCGGGGTTCCTCTGGCCAGAGCCAAGCGCGAGGCCCGGGAAATCGTCCTCGCCTACATCGCTGGCGCCCAGGTTCAGTCGAGCAATGGAATACCTGTCCGGGCGACCTCCACGGAGTTGTTGTATGTGGTTCGGCCCTGGATCATGGTGGAGTCGACGCTCGCAGCGCCGGGCGTGGTGACACCTCCTCTGCTGGCCGGCCCGCAGACGGCGCCGGGCGCTGTGGGTGTGGCGGAGTACAGGCTCTATCGAGACGGCCCGAAGCAATCGAGCGGGGCTCCGGTTGCCGGCCAGGTGCTCCTCGGCCTGGGCCTTCGAAATCCCGACCGGATCGGCCCCGCGCCCGCGCCCTCGCCCGCGCCCTCGCCCTCGCCCACGCCCTCGCCCACGCCCACGCCCTCGGCAGCCATTATAGCCGCCGCGGCAGCCGACCCCAACCTCAAACCGGTGATGAGTGTCGTCTATCACGCCACCAACCAGGGGCTTCACGCGTTCCGAGCGGGCCCCTGCCCGGTGGCGGCGTCGGGTTCTGGCCTTTTCGGGACGGCATTGAACTGTGAGAACACACTCGATGGCCTGCCGCGGGAAACGGGTGGAGAGGAACTGTGGTCCTTTGTCCCGTTCGATCAACTGGGCAAGCTTCCGGCGCTGGTGAAGCCGCAGGGCCGCGGCAACAAGCAGTACCTGCTGGCGTCGCCGGTCCGGTTCTCCGATGTCTTTGTCCCGGGCGGCGCCACGATCCCCGGAGGCGCAGTTCCAAGCTCGGTCTCGGGCGTGTGGCGGACGATGCTGTTCTTTGGCCGCGGCCAGGGCGGCAAATACTACACCGCTCTCGACATCACCGCTCCCGGACCCTTTACTCAGCTTTCGGTAAGCACACAGGCGCCCATCGTGGTCTGGAGTCGCGGCAATCCCGACACCACAAACGGACTGGCGGTCGGTACCGCCAACAACACGAGCACCGCTCTGGACTCCGCCCGCTACCTGAAGATGGGTGAGACCTGGTCGGTGCCCTCGGTTGCCTTTGTGACTGCGGCGAACTACACCACCGCGCGGACGGGGTCGAATGGCACGAACTTCGTCCTCTTCACCGGCTCCGGCTACTCGGACACCGCCGGAGAAGGGAAGACGTTCTTCACGCTGGATGCGCTCACCGGCGACATCGTCAGAAGCTTTGACATCGCCGATGGAAACCCACCCGTGCAGACCCCCGTTCTGTCGAACTTCCTGGTGGCTTCTCCGGTGTACATTGCCGAAGATGCGGCCGGGAACAGCCCCTCGGGCTTTCGGTTCCTTGGCAACCCCATCGCGGTGAAAGCCAAGACCGTCTACTTCGGCGATCTCCATAGCCGCATCTGGCGATACGACGTGAACGCCCCGGGGACCGCGCCGGTGGCCTTCTTCACCGCCGACACGGCGGCCGTGGGAAATCAGCCGTTCGCGACCGCGGTGAGCGTCCTGCAGAATCGACCAGACGCGACGGTTCCAGGCGACATCCTTATCTATGCCGAGGCGGGCTACGACCGGCGGGTCGCTGAAAACCCCGCCAAGCCCTTCAAGGTCTTTGCGTGGAAGGACACCAACGGCGTTCGAACCGATGTCTTCGAAAAAGACTTTCAGGCGAACTACCGTGGGACGGTACAGCCGTCCGCGGCTTTCGGCGGAGCCACCATCCCGCCGGCCCCGGTCGTCTTTTTCGCCGGCATCAAGTTCAATGCCGGATGCGTCTCCACATTCGACAGCGTCCTGATCGCGCTCCGGGGGATCACCTCAACTCCCGGTACGGCCCAGGCCGCGTTCGACCTTCGAGCCACGGGAGACGACTCGTTCATCGAACTTATCGGCAAGAAGGTCAACGCCATCCGAGTCTCGGGTGAGGGAAACCTCGTCATCGATCAGGGTCTGAACGCCCAGAACGTGCCTCCCCCGCCCGGCATGCCGGTGGCGTCCGAAGTGATATCCGGTTCGTCGAACGCCGTATCGACCGGTTTGACTCCGGGAACCCAGCCCTACAAGCACCTCGTCGCCACCACCATCCCCTATCGAATCGGGTCCTCGGTGTGCAGAACTGAGTACTAATGGGAATGTGAGGGGCGGGTTTCCAAAACGGGGCGTTCGGGATTACGCTTCGCCTTGTCATGGCTGCCAATTTCCGAACCTGCCCCCAGTGTTCGACCAGGAATCGGCTTGATAAAGAGTTCTGCGTCAAATGCGGAGAGCCGCTCGAAGGCATCAAGGCCGGTGATCCGGCCGCGACACTGGTAGGCCCGGGCAAGCCCAAAAAAAGCAAGCCCGGATTCTTCGTCAGGGATGCAGGCGACCAAGGCCAGAGTCCGCTGGTGCCGCTGGCGTTCGTGATTCTGACTCTGGGCGTGGCGTTCGCGGCGTGGCGTACGGTCCAGGATGCCACGGCCACCACGACGACGGCTTCTCCGGCGGCGGCGCCCCAGGTTCAGCCCTCCGTCCCGGTAGCGGTGGCGGTGGCCATGGCTCCCGGGGTGCAGGCCTACACCGCGGGAATGGCGGCGCTCCGCGCGGGTAACTTTCCTGAGGCCGTCCGATGGCTGCGGCAGGCGGTGGCTGAAGCGAATCGGGCGGACTATCGACTGGGTCTCGCCGAGGCCCTTGAGAAGTCCGGCGTCACCGCGGAGGCGCTCGCCGAATACCAGTCGGCAGCTTCTCTGGACCGCGGCAACGTTCGCTACACCGCCGAGTGGGCGAAAGCCCTGAACCGCGCCGGTCGCCACACCGAAGCCATCCGGACGTACGAGATGGCGCTCCGAATCGACGGCGAGAATCTTGCGAATCTTCGTGAGGTGGCGAACCTCCAGTTCAAAGTCAACGACTTCGCCGGCGCCCGGCCGCACCTCGAGAAGATCGTTCAGCTTCAACCGGATGATCTCGTGCCCAAGCAGACTCTGGCCCGCGCCCTCGAGGCGGTCCGCGATCTTGAGGGGGCGGCCAGGCAGTATCGGGACATTCTCACCGCCATGCCTAACGCCGACCTGACCCGGGCCCTGCTCTCCGACAACCTGATCAAACAGAATCGCCCCGACGAGGCTCTTCAGCTGCTCGATGAAGGTCTCAGGGCGGACGCCAATGCCGCTGTCCTCCACCGGGAGAAGGGGCGAATTCTCGACCGCCAGGGGCGCAACGCCGAGGCGGTTGCGGCTTACCGCGAGTACGTTCGGCTATCTCCCGGCGCCACCGACATCAGGGCCTTCATCGCCCGCATCGAGCAGCTCTCCCCATCCACAGAACAGTAGACTGTTGACCTCAAAACCTCGCTCTCGATGCCTTCTTTGGGTGGCGCATGTCCTGCTGGGGGGCTTCCTCTCTTCGCTGGCTCAGGCCGATGACCTCGTTGCCCTGGCCAGGAAGGAGAAGGAGCGCCGGGCCAGGATCGCGAAGCCGGTGAAGGTTTTCACCGAAGAGGACGGCAAGGGGGCGGCGGCCAGAGGCTCCGGCTCGGTCACCACACTCGCGGGCGGGAGCCCGTCGCCCGATCAGGCTAACCGCCAAGCCGCGGCGGGTGATTCGACCGATGCGCAAAGGGCGGCCTGGAAGCAGCGCGCCGACCGCGCCCGAGGCGCGGTCGCGAGTGCGGAGAAGATGCTGGAGCAGATGGAGCGCGATCTCGCCGCCTTGCGATCCGACCTCACTCCGCTCTCGGCCGCCGACGCGCAGGACCCGATGCGCCTTCAAAAGCGCGAGGTCAGAATCGTCGAGATGAACAAGCAGATCCAGGCTCAGAAAGCGGCCATCGCCGAAGCCCGGCAGGCTCTCTCCGCCTTCGAGGACGAGGCCCGCAGGAACTCCGTGCCTGCGGGTTGGCTTCGCTAGTAGTCTCGTCCCGTTGATCGACGTCCTTCTGGTCGAAGACAAGGACTCCCTGCGCAACGCGCTTGCCGAGGCGCTGCGGGCGCACGGTCTCTCCGTGGAAGGGTGCGCGGACACCTATGAAGCGAAGCGGGCTCTCGCCCGTTCCACCTTCGGCGTGGTCCTCACCGACTTGAAACTGCCCGCGGGCAGTGGGTTTGATGTGGTCGCGGCCGCCCTCAAGGCGAGTGCGGAGACCGACGTGATCGTGATGACCGCGTTTGGCTCGATCGAGGACGCGGTTCGGGCCATTCGTGAAGGCGCCTCCGACTTTCTGACCAAGCCGGTCGACACGGATCATCTGCTTCTTCTCGTCGATCGCGCTCTCGATCGAAGGCGTCTGAAGCGTCGCGCCGTTCTCCTTGAGGAAGAGCTGCAGGAACGCATGTCGTTGCCTCGCCTGGTGGGAACGAGCGAAGGCCTCAAGGAGGCTCTCATGCAGGTTCAGCGGGTGGCGCCGTCCGACACCACCGTGCTGATCCTCGGCGAGAGCGGCACCGGCAAGGAGCTTCTCGCTCGCTCCGTCCATCAGCTCTCCCCAAGGGCCAAGGGGCCTTTCGTGGCCATCAACTGCGCGGCCATTCCCGTATCGCTCCTTGAGAACGTACTCTTCGGACACGAGAAGGGCGCCTTCACCGGGGCCAATGCCCGCAAGCTCGGGAGGGTTGAGATGGCCCAGGGCGGCACCTTGTTTCTGGACGAGATTGGTGAGCTGCCGCTCTCGCTCCAGCCCAAGATCCTGCGACTGGTTCAGGAGAAGCAATTCGATCGGATCGGCGG
>JANLWV010000270.1:0-1823 GCA_031364765.1 Vicinamibacteria bacterium | reverse complement strand
GCACCATGATCAACCTCAACAACGGCGGCGTCTGCCCGTCTCCCCGCGTGGTCATGGACGCCTTGAAGCGTTACCTCGACCAGTCGAACCAGGCTCCGGTCTGGAACATGTGGCAGCAGCTTGAGCCCGGCATCGAAGGGGTGAGACGGGACCTCGCCGCGGAGTTCGGCTGCGATCCCGAGGAGATGGCGATCACGCGCAACGCCAGCGAGTCTCTGGAAATCTGCATCATGGGTCTCGACCTGAAGGCGGGCGACGAGATCCTGACCACGAACCAGGACTACCCGCGCATGATCACGGCCTGGAAGCAGCGCGAACGCCGGGAGGGCGTGGTCCTGAAGCAGTTCTCCTTCCCTGTCCCCGCGCCCTCGATGGACGATCTTTACGACCGCTTCGTCCAGGGCGTCACCCCGAAGACGAAGGTGATTCTTCTCTGCCACATTACGAACCTCACCGGCCAGATCTTCCCGGTGAAGCGGATCTGCGAGTTTGCGCGGACGCGCGGCATCGAAGTCATCGTGGACGGGGCCCACGCCTTCGGGCAGTGGCCCTTTAAGCACAAGGACCTCGACTGCGATTTCTACGGGGTCAGTCTGCACAAGTGGATGCTCGCGCCGATCGGCACGGGCTTCCTTTACGTCCGGAAGAACCGCATCAAGTCGCTCTGGCCGCTCATGGCCGCCGAGTCGAAGCAGGACAACGACATCCGCAAGTATGAGGAGATCGGCACGCATCCGGCCGCGAATCACAACGCCATCGCCGAAGCTCTGGTCTTTCACCGTGGAATCGGCGCGGAGCGGAAGTCCGCGCGCCTTCGTTACCTGCGCGACCGGTGGATGAAGCGCCTGTCAACTCAGCCGAGGTTCGTCATCAATACCAGCTTCGATCCCCAGATGGGCTGCGCCATCGGCAACGTAGGCATTCGGGGCGTGGATACCGCGAAGCTGCAGGCGCATCTTTGGACGAATAATCGGATCTTCACCGTCGCCATCGTCCACGCGGAATACCAGGGTCTTCGGATCACTCCGAACGTTTACACCACGGTCGAGGAGATCGACACCTTCGCGGATGAGATGGAGCAGGTGGCGGCGAAGGGGCTCCCCGCCTGAGAGAAGGCACTATCCTCAGCTGATGGCCGAACGAAAGACCCGCGCGGAAGCGCTCGCCCTTCTCTACGAATTCACCTTGACCGACGCGCTGCGGAAGCATGGCGTGGCCGTCGAGACCGCCATGAAGGCCTACGCCCGCCACTATGGACTCACGGACGAAGGCGAGATCGAGAAGTGGGGGATCGTCGGCCTGCTGCATGACTTCGACTACGAGAAGCATCCGACGGAGGAGACCCACCTCGTGCTGGGCCAGCACATTCTTCGCGAAAGGGGATTCGAAGAGGAGATCGTCGAAGCCATCTCCTCGCACGCCGACTACATGAACATTCCCCGCGACACGCCCCTCAAGAAGGCGATCTACGCCTGCGACGAACTTGTAGGCTTCATTGGCGCCTGTGTGAAGGTCCGCCCCTCGAAGAGCATCCACGACCTGCCCGTGGAGTCGGTGGTGAAGAAGCTCAAGGACAAGGCCTTCGCCCGCTCCGTCGATCGGAGTTACGTCTACGGCGGTGCGACAGCGGTCGGCCGCTCGATCGAGGAGCACACCGCGTTCATCATCGAGGCCTTGAAGCCGGTGGCGGAAGAGATTGGCCTTCAAGGAACGCCGCCGACGACCTGAGGCGGAGGTCGCGCTCCACCTGGGCGCATCCGTGACCCACCCCGGATATCCGTTTGACACGCGCGACCACGAAACGTAGGGTTTTGGTTGCAGAG
>JANLWV010000261.1:0-9891 GCA_031364765.1 Vicinamibacteria bacterium | reverse complement strand
GTAGGCGATCGACCCGGTCCCGGCGATGACGACGACGCCGGCCTGGTCCGGCGCGCCGGCCTCCAGTGCGACCAGCGCGTCGTTGACGACGAGGACGCGCGCCTTGTAGCCGATGCGCTTCATGATCGAGCGCACCAGCCTCGCGTCGTCCGGGCGATCGACGCCGGCGATGCCAAGACAGATGGCGGACGGCCGGAGGTCCGAATCGCCGAGCGCCTCCTCCATGACGTCATGGAGAACCTTCTCGACCTCGAGTTCTCCGACCGCCTGCAGGTTGGCGCCGCCGCGGCGGGCCTCCGCCAGGACTTCCCCATTCTCATCAGCGAGCTGGCAGACCGTTTTGGTCCCGCCCGCGTCGATGCCCAGTACGTGCATCATCCAGCGAGGTTCCTCATCAGTAGCGGTAGCGCAGGGTGAGCTGCACGACCCGGGGGCTGTAAGACGTCGCGGCACCCAGAAGCCGGCCGAAGTTCACGTTGGCGATGTCGTTCACCGGGAAGCCGAACTTGACGATGTTGAACGCGTTGTAGGCCTCGATCCGCACAGAGAAGTTGTGCCCCTGCCACGGCGTGCGGAAATTCTTCGCCAGCGCCAGATCCACGTTCCGCGTCCCGGGTGCATAGAACCCGTTGCGCGGCGAGATATTGTCGAACGTATCCGTAAAATCAACGCTCCTGAAGGCCGAACGCGGCAGGGTCGCCTGCGCCGTGTCGGGATCGCTCACATGCGCGCCGATGAACGCTTTATCGACCATCGCGGCACGGCTCGTCTCATTGAAGCCATCGAAGTCGATGTCTCGCGCGACGCTGGAGTCGATGACGCTGAACGGCGTCCCGGACACCAGCCGCATGACCCCCGACAACTGCCACCCGCCGAGAACCTGGCCGACCATGTCGGTGCGGGCCGCGAAGAACGGCAGGCGGTAGCTGCCATTGAACGTGAAGCGGTGCGGCGTGTGGAAGCGCGACAAGCCCTTGGCGAACTGTTTGTTCGGGCCGTTCTGGTTCGTATCGCCCGCACCGACGAACGTCGCCTCGGACGTGGTGTCCTCGGACTTGCTGTAGGTGTAAGCGGCCTGGAACTGCAGCCCCCGGCTGAGCCGCTTGGCCCACTCGATTTCCAGCCCCTTGTACCAGCTCTCCGCATCGTTGCTGATGAACAGGTTGGTGGTGTAGAGCGGGTTGGGCCGGCGCTCGTTGGTCCGCGGCACACGCACGCTGATTTCGTTGTCCGCGATCGGCACGGCGTTCGGACACGCCGTTGTCGTCGCAATGCCGAAGAACCCCGTCCCCGCGCATGCCACATCCGCGGCGATGCGCGTAATCGTCTTTCCGCGCAAATCCGGGAACCCCGCCGCCGGCGCGTTGTTCGGATGATCGACGACCGTCACAGGGCCGTAGACCGGCGACAAAGGCAGATTGTTCTGCGCGTAGCGCAGCCGCTTGTCATTGTGGTTGGCCTCGTAGCTGATCTTCAGCGTCGAGTTGAAGGGCATGATGCGATCGACCGAGATGTTCCACTTCTTCGTCGCCGGCATTTCCAGATGAGGATCGGGAAGCACCAGGCTCACGCGGCCCACCTGCGGACCGGGCACGAACACGAAGCCGAGCGTCGGATCGGCAATGTTCAAGATGCCCGGCTGCGTCGTCGTCGTCCTGGCGAGCGCGTTGGGCAGGTTCGACCGGACGCTGGCGCCGTTCTGCGAGAAGACCGACTGGAAGATGCGGCCGTCGGTGCGGCCGAATCCGCCCCGGAGCGAGGCGGCGTTCACGTGACGGCCGGTCAGCCAACGGAAGAACCCGGACGTGGGCGGCAGCGCCCATGCCCCACCGAGGCGGGGCTCGAGGTTGTTCCTGTCGTTCTTGTAAAGGTAGTCGATGCGCTTCTCGATCTCCGTGGGAGCTGAGACGTACTCGTAGCGCAATCCCGCACTCACTGTGAGGCTCGGGAACGGCCGCCACCGGTCTTCCGCATAGAAGTTCGATTCGTTGATGCGGTTCTCCAGATAGAACGGACCCCACGCCCGCTGGTAGCTCGCGACGCAGCCATCCAGGAAGGCGTCGTACGGCGTCGCGTACGTCACGCCGCCGCACACCCGGTTGAAGGTCCAGAAGCCCCGCGAGAAGTTGTCAGCCAAGTCATCGAGCGCCTGCCGCCGGATGTCGGTCCCGGCCTTCAGCGTGTGGTTCCGCCCGAGCATCCACGACAGGTTGTAGACGAACTGGTGGTCGCGTTGATCGCGATGGATGGGGAACCCACCGCTGTTGCCGAGAATCGTGCCCGAGACCGGCGACGCCGTGAACCGGACAATGGGCGTGTCGTTGCCGGACGCGATGTCCACGAGCGTGTTCCGGACACCGAGGCCGTACCGGAATTCACCGACGATGCTGTTACGGAACACCCTGGTCCAGGTGACGCCGAGGTTCTGCTGCCCGTTGTCCTGCCTCGCTTGCTCCCCAAGGATCACGTCGTCGGTCTGCCGGAGCTGGTGAGTGTACTGGTAACGGCCGACGATGGCGTTCCGGCCGAGCTGCCAATCGAGGCGGCCTGAAGAGTCCTCGTCGGGCCAGTTGAAGCCGACCACTGTGGCGTAGGTGCGGTTACTCCGCGGGTCGTTTGGTGTGACGTTCTGCGGGTAGCGGGCCAGGATGTCGCCGATCCACTTGCGGTTCGCGGGAGTGTCGTTGCCGCGCGTCAGTCTCGGCGCGGCGAGCTCGGACGCCAGGAACAGGTCCCGCGCGTAGTTCTGCGTCCCCTGGAACTTCGTGCGGTCGACGCTGACGAAGGCGAACAGCTTGTTCTTCGTGATCGGAAAACCTGCCGTGCCGCCGTACTGATGGCGCTGGTTGTCGGGCTTCAGGGTCGCAAACTTGCGCAGCGCCGTCAGAGACGTGCTGTCCTGGAGGTACGAGTAGGCGTCGCCGTGCCACTTGTTCGTGCCCGACTTGGTCTGAACCAGGACGACCGCGCCGTAGCCGCGGCCGAACTCGGCACTGAACGTGTTGCTGATAACCTGGAATTCCTTGATCGTGGAGAGCGAAGCCCCCTGCCGGTTCTGGTTCTCGGACGAGTCGTCGTTATTGACTCCGTTGATCTGGAACGTCGCGCCGCGCGAGCCGGTGCCGTTGAAGTTGATCGACGAGCCGGAGGACGTGGTGGGATTGTTCTGACCCGAAGTCGGGTTCTCCTGGAAGCCCGCGAACGTTTCGGCCAGCGAGAGGAACTGGTTCACGTTGTTGAGGTTCATCACCGTCGGCTTTTCCATGATCTGTTCCGAGGTCAGCGAACTTTGAAGGGCGCCCGAGGTTGTGTTGATTCTCGGTGCGTCGACCGTCACCACGACTTCTTCGGCGAGAGCCGGCGAGAGGGCCAGGTCCACGACGCTGGTGCTGTTGAGTCGAACGTCGATCTCCCTCACTTTTCTGCCGAAGCCGGAGATTTCGGTCGCGAGGCGGTACCGGCCAATCGGAACAAACGACACTCTGTAGAAACCCTGGCCATTCGTAACCGTGGTTCGAAGCTGCCCGGTTTCCGTGCTGCGGAGTTCGATGGCAACGCCCGGCAGCCTTCCCCCCTGGGAATCCTCGATGGTTCCCTCGACCGTGCCACTGATGGTCTGTGCGGCGGAGTAGGACGCGGTGAGAGCCATGGCGGCCGCGAGGAGGATGGCGGAGGACCGCCCCAGTGTGGATCTCATATCAAATCGCTCCTTAGGAGAGGGGCCCGCCTCGCGGCCACCTCGATGTCTGGTTGGCCGGAGGTTAGGCCGGGAGCGCCTCGTGGTCAAGAGCGCTTTGAGCGGAGGGCAACCCCCGGGGTTGTCTGAAGATGTCCCGCGCTTGCACCAGATGAAACGGCTGATTCATCCCATGATGCACTCTCTTGGAGGTAACTTCAACCGGCCGGATCGAGCTCCTGCGTCGAGCGGCGCTCAGGTGGCGGAAGCAGCGTGGAGGCGGTCAACCTTCGTTTGATGGCCGAGACGCCTCGATATCTCGGCGGCGGCGGCCAGGACCTTCGAGGTAAACCGCGATAGCGAGTCCTTGGGCATGCGGCTCGACGGTCCCGCGACGCTCACGCCCGCGACCACCCGGCCGCCGAGGCCAAAGATTGGCGCGGCCACGCAGCGAAGGCCGGGGAAGATTTCCTCGTCGTCCAGAGACCACCCCCGGGCACGAACGCGACGAAGCTCCGCTCGAAGCGTGTCTCGGTCGGTGATGGTGCGGGGCGTGCGAGGATGGAGAGTGACACGTTTCAGGTACGCCTCGAGCCGCTCGGGTTCAAGATGCGCGAGGATGGCCTTGCCGATTCCGGTGCAGTAAGCGGGACTGCGCCGCCCCGCGAGCGATGGAAGGCGCAGCGGATGCGCGCTCTCCACCCTCAGGATGTGGACAACTTCCGGGTCTTCGAAAATTCCGAGGCTGGCGCTTTCGCCGGTTTCCGCGACGAGCGCTTCCAGAAAGGGCGGAGCGCATTGGCCAACATCAAGGCGCGAGACCGCCGCCATGCCGAGTTCGAAGAGTCCAAGGCCGAGGCGATACCGGCCCGTCAATTCATCGACGGCGACGAGTCCGTGCCGGCGCAACGCCTCCAGCAGCCGGAACGCCGTGCTCTTATGAAGCCCGGCTTCCGAGAAATCGGCGAGTCGCTTCTCAACCGGTCCGGTGGCGAGAACCTTCAGGAGGAGGATCGAGCGGTCCAGCAATCGGCTGGAGTAGGCCTTCTGCGAGCGCGGGCGCTTTGAAGCCATGTTTCACTCTATGCAATCCGGAGCAGCCCGCGGAAATGGCTCTCGACGGGCCGGGGCCTTGCGGCGCGTAAAATCGCCGGCATGAAGAAGGATTCTTTCGGTTCACGCGCCAAGCTCGAGACCAGGAGTGGAACCTTTTCGATCTATCGGCTGGACGCCCTCAAGAAGGCCGGCGTCGCCCCCAACCTCGAGACCCTCCCATTCTCCATTCGCGTCGTCCTCGAGGCCATCCTTCGATCGGTGGACGGCGAACTGGTTCACGACGGGGACGTGAAGAATCTGGCGGCGTGGAATGCCAGGGCGCCCATGGACATCGAAGTTCCGTTCATGCCCGCCCGCGTCATCCTTCAGGATTTCACCGGGGTTCCCGCCGTCGTCGATCTCGCCTCGATGCGCGCAGCGGTGAAGCGCCTCGGTCACGATCCTCGTCGGGTGAACCCGCTGGTCCCGGTGGACCTCGTCGTCGATCACTCGGTCCAGGTGGACGCGTACGGCACGAGGGACGCGCTCGCCCATAATGCCAAACTTGAGTTCGAACGGAACAACGAGCGTTACGAGTTCCTGCGCTGGGGCCAGAAAGCCTTCGACAACTTCCGGGTGGTTCCGCCCGCCACCGGCATCGTCCATCAGGTGAACCTGGAATACCTTGCGAAGGGCGTACTCTCAAAGACCGAGGGTGGCGAGACGTTCGCTTTCCCAGACACGCTCGTGGGCACCGATTCGCACACCACGATGATCAACGGCCTGGGCGTTCTTGGCTGGGGTGTGGGCGGCATCGAGGCCGAAGCCGCGATGCTCGGCCAGCCCCTCTATATGGTGACGCCCCAGGTCATTGGCATGAGACTCATGGGACGGCTCAACGAGGGCGTTACCGCCACCGACATGGTCCTCACCGTCACCCAGGCCTTGCGCAAGAAGGGCGTGGTCGAGAAGTTCGTCGAGTTCTACGGCCCCGGCCTCGATGGCATGCCTCTCGCCGATCGCGCCACCATCGCGAACATGGCTCCCGAGTATGGCGCGACTTGTGGCTTCTTCCCCGTGGACGACGAGACCCTGCGCTATCTCCGCAATACCGGCCGAACCGCGGCCGAGGTCGACCTGGTCGAGCGGTACATGAAGGAGCAGGGACTCTTCCGGACGAAGGACTCGGTGGAGCCCGTCTTCACCGACACCATCGAAATGGATCTATCCGCGGTCGAACCGTCTCTCGCCGGGCCCAAGCGTCCCCAGGATCGCGTCGCCCTCCGGTCGATGAAGGAGTCGTTCCGAAAGTCGCTGGTGGCGCCGGTGAAGGAGCGCGGGTTTGGTCTTGGTCCCGACGACCTGACGCGCACCGCCGAGGTCGTCATGAACGGAACGACGACCACCCTCGCTCACGGCGCCGTCGCCATCGCGGCGATCACGAGTTGCACGAACACGTCGAATCCTTCGGTGATGCTCGGAGCAGGCCTCGTGGCCAAGAAGGCGGTGGCCCGGGGCCTGACAGTGAAGCCGTACGTCAAGACGTCGCTCGCTCCCGGGTCCAAGGTCGTCACCGAATACCTCCGGAAATCCGGCCTCCTCGGCGATCTCGAGACCATCGGCTTCAACGTGGTGGGTTACGGCTGCACCACCTGCATCGGAAACTCCGGACCACTGCCTCCCGCGGTGTCGAAGGCGGTGAACGAGAGCAAGCTGGTCGCCGCCGCCGTGCTTTCCGGAAACCGCAACTTCGAAGGCCGCGTGAACCCCGACGTCAAGGCTAACTACCTCGCGTCCCCGCCTCTCGTGGTGGCCTACGCGCTCGCCGGCACCACCGACATCGATTTCGCAACCGAGCCGATCGGGAAGGACAGAGCCGGCGCGCCCGTCATGCTGAAGGATATCTGGCCGACCATGAAGGAGGTGGCGGACGCCGAAGCCTCGGTAACCGGCGAGATGTTCACCAAGAGTTACGCGGACGTCTTCGGAGGCAACCCGGATTGGAACGCGATCTCGGTGGCCGAGGGATCTCTCTTCGACTTCAAGGAGCTCTCGACCTACATCCAGGAGCCGCCTTTCTTCCAGGGCTTCGCCATGGAGCCGGTTCCGCTCAAGGGCATCGAGGGCGCGCGGATTCTCGCCATCTTCTCCGACTCCATCACCACCGACCACATCTCGCCCGCCGGCGACATCGCGGCCGCCTCTCCGGCCGGCGACTTCCTCAAGGCGCGGGGTATCGAGAAGAAGGACTTCAACTCGTACGGCGCGCGGCGCGGGAACGATCGCGTCATGGTTCGCGGCACCTTCGCGAACATCCGTCTTAAGAACCTGATGGTGCCGGGAGTGGAAGGCGGGGTCACGGTCTTCCAGCCGGGCCCCCACTCGGAATCGATCCGGATGCCCATCTACGACGCCGCGATGAAGTACAAGGAAGCAGGCACTCCCCTGGTCATTCTCGCGGGCAAGGAGTACGGGTCAGGGTCGTCGCGCGACTGGGCGGCCAAGGGAACGTTGCTCCTCGGTGTGCGCGCGGTCATCGCGGAGAGCTTCGAACGCATCCACCGCAGCAACCTCGTGGGCATGGGCGTCCTGCCCATTGTCTTCAGGGACTCTCAGAACGCGGAGAGCCTCGGCCTTAGGGGCGACGAGTCGCTGTCCATCGGCGGCCTCGATGCGCACAGTCTCGTTCCCCGTCAGACCCTGACCGTGAAAGCCATGCGCGCGGACGGATCCAGCTTCTCGTTCGAAGCGACCTGCCGTCTCGATACCGCGGTAGAGATCAACTACTACAAAAACGGCGGCATCCTGCAAACCGTTCTGCGCAAAATGTTGGGCTGACGGCGCGCTAGCGTCGTCATCCCGGCGAATGCCGGGATCCACTTCCCAGCAATCCTGTCCTGCCAGATTGCGATCAGCGAAGGCTCGCGTAGTCGCTCGACCCAAGCCATCTCTCGACTTCATGGAGCACGGCGCCGAGGCTGGGCGCCACAAACAGGACAGACTGCATCCGGTCGTGGGCGTAGTCCTGCTCGATAACCTCATGCAGCTCGAACGGACGCCGATCCACGGCGTCCGTGAAGGCATGCGGGAGCTCTCCGAATGACGAGAGCAGCCCCGCGCCGTAGGCGCGAAGTCCGCCCCGCTCTTCGACAAGACCGAACTCCAGGGTGAACCAGTAGAGGCGCAGAAGAGCTTCAAGCTGACGTGGAGAAGCGTGCACCGCCGCACGCCCGATGGCTTCGTTCAGCCTGGCCGCGTCGGGGTCGGTCAGCATCGGAGCGTGGCCAATCGCTTCGTGCACCAGGTCGGGCTCAGGCGTGTAGTCGGGGCGCGACCCGTGCCGCAGGTAGACCGTGCAGGGCTGGCGGCGTTTCCCAAGATGAGTCAGGAAAACCCGCGGATCGAGGAGGCCGTCGGTCAGGACCAGACCGAAGCCGGTCTCCCGCCGCAGGTTGTGAGCGAGCACCCCGGGGGCCGGTGGGTGGGCCGCGGACAGACCCAGGCGGCGAAATCCATCGAGGTAGCTGGAAGCGGCGTGGATCTCATGAAGGCCCGACAGTCCGTCCAGGATGGCGTGCCAGACTTTCGCCTCCGACTCCGTGTATTGAACGTCGGGGAGCGAAGCCAGGGTTTCGTCGATAGAGGCCACGAGCCCGGAGAGCGCCGATCGGCGGGCGATGTAGGACGCATCCCCTTCACCGGGATGCCCCGGGGCAAGGTTCACCGGCGATGGTTCAAGCAGTGTGGTCTTCATGATTGCTTCCTTCGTGGATCCGCCGGCCAAAAACAAAAGACCCGCTCCTTGATTCATGGAGCGGGTCCTCGGTGCGGACCGGAGCAGTGACGAGCTCTAGGCCACAGGGGACCCTCCCGAGTAGTAATAACGGCTGGCGCTTGTGAGGTTCGGTTTCACGACGGGCGGACCATATCAGAAGAAGGGGCTGCCCGCAGAACAGCTATCCTGCGGCCCCATGCCCATCACCATCACCTTTCTCGGCGCCGCGCGCACCGTCACCGGATCTGCCTATCTCGTGGACTCCGAAAGGTCGCAAGTGATGGTCGACTTCGGGATGTTCCAGGGACGAAAAGAGGTCCGGGAGCGTAACTGGGTGGATCCGGAGTTCCCAGCCCCGCACGTCGAAGCGGTCGTCCTGACCCATACCCATCTCGATCACATCGGCCGCATCCCGCGCCTGGTCAAGAACGGTTTCAAAGGCCCGATCTTCTGCACGCCGCCGACCGTCGAACTCGCCGAAGTTCTCCTGAAGGACGCGGCCCACCTGCAGATGGAGGACGCGGAGTACCTGAACCGCAAGGGACGGACCAGCCACAAGCCAGCCCTGCCTCTCTTCGATGACATGGATGTCGAGCGGGCCCTGAGGCTCTTTGTGCCGGTCCCTCTGGGCCAACCGCACAGCGCCGCGCCCGGGATCTCGTTCATTTTCCGCGAAGCCGGCCATCTACTGGGCGCCGGCTCCATCGACATGACGGTGGAGGACGCGCCGTCGGGACAAACAAGAAGGATTCTGTTTTCGGGAGACGTCGGTCGCTACAACGCCGTCCTCGCCAAGGACCCGGCCCCTTGTCCTGACGCGGATTACGTGGTCGTGGAAAGCACGTATGGCAACCGGCAGCATCCGGCCATTTCGGTTCAGGAGCAGTTGCAGTCGGTTCTCGCCCGCACCTTCGCCAGAAACGGCGTGCTCCTGATTCCCGCGTTCGCGGTGGGCCGGGCGCAGCAGATGGTCTGGCTGATGGACCGGATTGTCCATGAACAGAAGATGCGCCCCTTTCCGATCTACATCGACTCGCCGATGGCGGTGGACGCGACCCGGATCTATGCGCGCCACGGTGAAGCGCTGAAGGACGCGCTCACCCTCGTGGGCGGCGAGAGCGTGCTCAACAGCAAGTGGGTTCGCCTGGCGAAGACGCGCGAGGAATCGGAGGCGCTCAACAAGTTGAGCGGGCCGGCGGTCATCATCTCGTCCTCCGGGATGCTCTCGGGTGGCCGCATCCTGCACCACTGCCGCGTTCGACTGCCGCACGCCGAGAACACGCTGTTGATCACGGGCTATCAGGGTGAAGGCACACTGGGACGGCGACTTATCGACAAGGCAACTACGGTGCGCATTCACAAGACGGAAGTTCCGGTACTCGCGGAGGTCACGGACCTGAAGGGG
>JANLWV010000237.1:0-5198 GCA_031364765.1 Vicinamibacteria bacterium | reverse complement strand
CGGCCGTTTTTAATTCGGCCAGGGTGGCGCTACACGATTCGTCGCCGTCCACGATCAGAATAACGAACTGCTTCTGTTTTCCCTGGGCCGCAACCGGTCTCTTGAGCGTCCCGCCCGCGGGCAGAACCGTGGTCTTGAAGTAGTCGAGAGCGAAGTCGAGGGCTTTCTTTATGGGAGTTCCGCTCCCGAGTCGGATCCCGACGTTCTGGAAGGCCGGGCTCAAGGAACTCTGGGGCTTCCGCGCGTCCAGAAGCGTCAAGGCGGGAACGTCGGTTGGCATACCGTCCAGATCGTATTGAAGTTCCATCCTCAGGTTGGCCCGAATGGTCGCCGAGTTGTCAACGGCGCAGTCGGACACATCCACATTGATCCCTGACTGGTCGCATCGGTCGGTGGATCCGGCGTTCGGCGTCACGTTGACGTAGTCGAATTTTGTGCCGGTCAGCCAATACGTCGTGATCGCGTCCGTCGCCGCAGGGGTGACGTCCTCCAACTGGAAACAGGCTCGTGACTTTGAACCGTCGGCCGTCGCCAGCACGTCGTCACCCAAAAGACCAGGCGGAGGCGGAGGACACGTGATGGTCGTATCGGAGGTCGTGATGGCGGACGCGGCGGCGGCGCCACGATTCACTTTGTACCGTCTCCCGCCGAGCCTCACCTTGGACTTGATGTAGTACCGGCAGTGGGTGTCGAGCGTGTGTGTGATGGGCGTATTGACGGTCGCCCCTGGCCCCGGGTTCACCTGGTTCGAGGCCTGGTTTGTGCATCCGACGGGATAGGCGCTCGTGGTTCCAGCATCGTTGCTTCGGAGGAGGTCGAAAATGACCCTCGACTCGGTAGCGGTACACGCGCCAGGAGTGGCGCAGGAGTCGACGAGAGTCGGCGCCGGAGCCGTTTTGATCTCCAACGCTATCCCTGCCCATGCCTTGTCTGTGGTAGCCCAGGTGGCGCTTGCACTCGTCGCGAAGGTCAGATTGAACTGCGACTCAACGCCCACATCATTCGACCCGGAGCTATAGCTGATGTCCCCCGTCTGCGCCGGTGCGGAGGGTTCCGTCCAGCCAGGTGCAAAATCGGTGACTTGCCGAGCAGCGTGCATGACAAAGTACATAACAGCGTTGGCACTATTGCTCGCTGCGGCGAGAGTGGTCGCGGCAGTTCCGCTGGTGCCGCTCGTGACTGGCTTCTGGACGATCGCGTTCGCGATGCTGCTGACATCTGCGCCGGTAATCTCGTATTCCATGATGGCACCGGCGCCGCGGTTCGAACCCCAACGGGCTGTCAATCCGGCATTCGTGGGAGTCGGCCCCGCGAGCGCCACCCAAATCGACATGCTATGAGCACCGGCGATCGCGACGTTGGCCGGCGACGTGGAAACGAGGGTGTACGTAACGCCGTGGCCCGCGACTGGCACTGCCGGTGATGTGGCGTTGGGGTTGACCGGAGTACCTGCGGTGTTCAGGACCATGGCGACGAGGAGCGAGTTCGCGGTGGGGGTCCACGTGGTGTTAGTGATCGTATACGGTCCATTCGTGGTGAAGGACTGAGATGCCTTGAAATTAATGCCCAGCGAGGAACCTCCGGTTTGATTGAAGTTGTTGCGGTAGTTGTTTCCCGTCGGATCCTGGGTCACGTACATCAGACTCTGGGTACCGTCGATCTGGTGCTCCTGGAAATCGGGTTGGAACGTGGCGAGGCCGAAGTCGGCCGTGCCCGCATTCGCTTGGACGACTTCGCGC
The DNA here is from genome assembly GCA_031364765.1 of Vicinamibacteria bacterium. Lineage (GTDB taxonomy): Bacteria > Acidobacteriota > Vicinamibacteria > Fen-336 > JAGNNV01 > JAGNNV01. Next base: position 3,459 of record JANLWV010000237.1, on the reverse strand, counting down.
ACCGCCCGCTTCACCTGATAGAAACGCGACGCCGGATCGTCTCCGCCCACGATGTCGCCCGATTGCTGTACCGTGCCGGCCATGGACCCTGAGTTAGAGACCAGGAACAGTATGTTGTTCTTGACCGCGACGTCGAGGACCTGAAGGGGGTCGATGCCGCTGTTCGCGGCCGACGCCGAGAAGGCTCGGTCTCCGAGATTAGCGAGAAGGGCGAGACCGAGGCCAAAGCCGAGGCCCAGGGTGCGGCCCCGGCGCCGGAAGCGCTTAAGACTTGTGTTGGTCGTCATGATGTTTTCCATTTCGTTTTGCCCTGACCCCGCGCTACTTGAGGACGCCGGTGCCCACGTTGTCGACCCCGGTCAGGGCCTCAGTGAGCTGTCTCCCGGTCGTCAATGAGACGCAACCGGCGGAGTTGCCGCCTGAGGCCGATCCCCCCGCCTGGCCCTGCCGCGTGTTGCACGAGGCTTGATCGATAATCGGTCCGCCCGCGCCACCCCCGAAGCTCAAGAGCGTCTCGATCGTGTAGACCGCGCGGTTGGAGGCCGAGAAAGCGTTCGCGTTGTTGGCGCCCGTGTAGGGAGCAACGCCCTCAGAGACGAGAATGATGACGTCGTCCGCCGGGTAGTCCTGAAGCGTTGTCCCGACGCCATTGCCGCCGCTCCACATCACGGGCCGGCGCACCCAGAGAGTGAAGGCTCCGTTCAGCGTGGCGCCTCCGATCTGAGACCGGTATTCCTCGGGACCGGCGGCGGAGCCGTCGTCATAAACCACGCCATAGCCCATGCCATAACCCCTTTTGTCGCACTGCCAATTCTCAAAGTTCCTGGTCGCCCGCGAGAGATTGGCCGTCCCGGTTTCCGAAGTCTTAGTGGCCCCATCCCAAGCGGTGGGCAACCAGTCGGGAACACTCCCCTGCGGCCTGGCTATGGGGAGAATCGAAGCCCAAACGGGCGACGCCATCAGCAGGTTTCTGCCGTACTCCAGGCCGGCCTCGGCGTTGTATCTCGCCGATTCGCTCCACCTGTGGTTGGACGAGATCTGGAGTTCCACGCTGGTGCTGTTCGCCAGAGCAAGCCCCATGGTGGTCAGAAGGACGAGGGCCAGCAGGGCCAGAATCAGGGCGAAACCCGACTCGCGAGAGTTTGTTCGTAATGACATGTCTTCGTTCCTTGAAAAGAGTTCCATTGCCTGAAAAAAACCTACTGCCAGCGCTTGGCGGGATTGGGCTCAGACGCGAGCGCCATCTGCGCCGCCCGGGGCGAAACACTAGTCGTCATGCTGCCGCGAACGGCGGTGACACCGTTCCCGGCCGCCGCCGTCTCGCCCTGAAGCAGCCTCTCACCGACCGTCCGCGCCCAAAGAGTGATTTCCACTTCGCGGACGATGTTGTCGTACGGTTGGCCTGCAAGCGGCGAGATCAACGGAGCCGCGTTCTGCCAGCCCGCGAACGTCCGGTATCGAATCTGCATGTCCTCGATGCCCCGGGCGATCAGCTGCCATGCGGCGCCCGGAGGGTTGGTAAGAGTCGGTTTGTTCGTGTCCCCGGCCGTCCCTGAGAGGCCCCCGGTGGTAGACCGGAACAGAGACGGAACGCCGTCGGTGTCGTTTCCAAGCTGGTAGCGAATCTGATCCAGCTGCGCGAAGAGAACGGCTGCTTGCACGTTCGCCCCCGGGCACGGTCCGAACACATTCTCGTCGATGCTGCAAGTGAGGTTACTTACGCCCTCCAGCTGAGAGCCATCCGGCTGCTGTCCGGAAGGAAAGTTGACCTTCGAATCCCCGCTCCCGTGCTGATTGTGACCCCATCCCCGCTTGGCGTTTCCATCCGGATAAAAGGCCACAACCCAGCCGGGCTCCGGATAACAGGCAGGCCAGCCTTCGATTGCAAGGTAGTTAGATCCGCTGGTGGGTTTCACAGGGTCTATCCGAACGGTTGGACAATCGGGAGTCTGCTGGCGGATCTCCAGGAAGTCCGACTTCCCTCCACCGAGATTGGCATCTCCCAGGACGCGGACGCCGAGCATGCCCAAGCCGCCCAGGTTCTCTCCGAAGGCCTGGATGAAAGTCCCGAGACCAATACCCGAATTCACCACATCCCCCTGAATCCGGCTCATGGCGATGCGAATCTGCTGCTGCCGATCGATCAGGGCAGGCTCCCGGCGAAACGCTCCCTGGCCGGAGGCGATGAGACCGTACATCGAACCCGTGATCACGAGTGTGACCACCAGGGCCACCATCAGTTCCAGGAGGGTGAACCCTCTCTGCGCGGCCGTCTTTCCTGGCAGGCTGTTCGACATAATGCTTTCCTTCCGAGAGTCCTGAAAGTCCTTGGGGGTCCTCATAAGCAACCGGCGGCGGTCCCCGATGTGCACGCCCGAATCGTCGTAAAATCAGCGCGGGCTTGGCGGCCCCGGAACCCGGCGGGCTCCGTGCGCACCTGCAAAAAACGCAGGTTGGGGCCCGTCAGAGTCTGAACGAGCCATGTCGTCTGAAACGTGCCGACACCTTCGACGGTGGTGGTCCGGCAATAAGTCGGGGGGTAGCAGACCGCAAGGCTGTCGGCAGGGCTGTCCACAAGAGTAGCGAACGGCGTCCCTCGAAGCACTTCGAGTTCCTGAGCGGCGATCATGGTGGCGTTTGAAGCCCGGTTCGCCACCGCGTTCGAGGTGGTGGCCACGATCATCAGATTGAAGATCGAAGCCAGGCCGAACATGAGGATCAGTGTGGCAATGAGGGCTTCGGCCAGCGTGAATCCGGCTTCGCTCTTTCGTTTTGAGGGCGGGGTCTGTTGAGTCATGGTGGTTCTCTGGAGATCTAGGTTCGAGGGAGAGGCCCTATCGGCGAGCGATGCGACCTGCGGGAGAGATCTGGAGCCAGCGTCTCAGCGTGGTTCGCCGGTCGATGAGGCAGACCGACCGCTCCTGGTCGACCGCCGGCGCATAAATCAGGGGCGTGGTGGCGCTGCCCCCACTCAGGACCAGGGCGCCGCCCCCGGCGGGCGGGAGGGTTGAGAGTCCGTAGCGATCGAACCGGAGCGAAGCCTGTGCTGGGGCGTAGCCTGGAATCCCCGGACAGTCGGCCGCGGTGGCCGCAAACTCGATGCCCGGGGGAAGAACGTATCGAGTGCTGAGCACGGTGTTTGGAGCAGCGAAGTTCACACCCTGGCGGGTGAATCCCACGTTGCCCGCGGTGACGCCCGCAATGGAGTCCTCGATGTGAACCCAAAAGGTGATGTTGTTCTGCGTGATGAACGTGATACCCATCTGAGTGTTCTTCATGATGGCCAGGTTGCGCGCCCTCTGCAGAGCGCTCGCCACCGAGTCCTGGGCCGACCTCATCCGGCTCGCACGCACATAGCCGGCCAGGTTCGGCAGGGCCGTCGCCGCGACCAGCCCGATGATTCCGATCACTACCAGCAATTCCACCATCGTGAAGCCACGCGCTACGGTCTTTTGGGTT
>JANLWV010000223.1:0-6785 GCA_031364765.1 Vicinamibacteria bacterium | reverse complement strand
GAGGTCGACCTGCTCCAGACGAGACTTTTGATCGACTACACCGCGTGGACGCTCGATGAGGGTTCAAAGGCCTCGACGGAGTCGAGCATGGCGAAGCTCAGTTGCGGCGAGACTCTCTTTCAGATCGTGGATCGATGCGTGCAGGTGCTCGGCGGTCTGGGGGTCACCGCGGACACCCCGGTCGCCCGCATCTTCAATGAGATCCGGGCCTTTCGCATCTACGACGGTCCGACCGAGGTGCATCTGTTCTCTCTGGCCCGACGTCTGCAGCGACGGCACTCCAAGCCCGCATCGCGATAGCCCGATGACGTCCCCGTCGCTGCACGAGTTCCGGCCCGGGCTCGAGTTCGACGTAGAGCGGCTGAACGCCTATTTGTCGACCGGTCTCGAAGGGTTTCACGGACGGTTGCGAGTTCGCCAGTTTCCGGGCGGGCAGTCGAACCCGACTTACCTTCTGACCACGCCGGAACGGGCCTACGTCCTGCGCCGAAAGCCGCCGGGCGAGCTGTTGCCGTCCGCCCACGCGGTGGATCGGGAATACCGTGTGATGCGAGCCCTGTCCGATCAGACGGACGTGCCGGTCGCGCGTCCTTTGCTGTTGTGCCAGGACGCGGCGATCATCGGAACGGACTTCTACGTGATGGAGTATGTAGCGGGCCGCATCCTCTGGGACCCGACGCTGCCCGAGGTCTCCATCAAGGATCGCGCCGCTCACTACGACGCGATGAACGGCGCCATAGCGCGGCTGCACGCGGTGACGCCTCATCAGATCGGCCTCGGCGATTTCGGCCGGTCCGTTGGCTATGTGGAGCGACAAGTGGCCCGCTGGTCAAAACAGTATCTGGCCGATGAGCAAGCGGGACGCGACGCCAACATGGACCGCCTCACGGAGTGGCTGCCGCTGCACCTGCCGCAGGGCGAACCACCGCCCGCGGTCGTTCATGGCGACTTCCGCCTCGACAATCTGATCTTCCATCCGACCGAGCCGCGCGTGATGGCGATCCTGGACTGGGAGCTATCGACGATCGGCGACCCGCTGGCCGACTTCGCGTATCACCTGATGACCTACCGTATGTCGAGCGCGTCCGTGCCGGGGCTTCTAGGAGCCGATCTCGCGGCCCTCGGCCTGCCTTCGGAGAACGAGTACGTACGCGCATACTGCGATCGACGCGGTCTGAAAGACCTGCCTCATCTCGATTTCTACATGTCGTTCTGCATGTTCCGGCTCGCCGCCATCTTTCACGGCATCCGGGGCCGGGTGGCGCGGGGCACGGCGGTGAGTCCGCAAGCCTTGAAGTACGCGGCCGAGGTGGAAGGCATGGCGCAAGCCGCGTGGGCACAGGCTCAATGCGTGATGCACGCCTAACGCGTGTGGTCCGGCGCCGCCTCGTCGATTGGTCAAACGAGGGCTACCTGGTGGCCCCCGTCGACCGGCAGCACGGCGCCGTTGATGTACGACCCGGCATCGCTCGCGAGAAGCAGCACCGGCCCGAAAAGCTCCGACATCTCCCCGGTTCGACCCGGCGGTATGCGCTGGACGTAGGCCTGGCCTTCCTCGGACGCGAAAAACTCCTGGTTCATCTCCGAGACAAACCAGCCCGGGGCCAGCGCGTTGACCCGAATGCGATGGCGGACAAACTCGAGGGCCAGGGTTCGGGTCAGATGAATCAAAGCCGCCTTCGACGCCGAGTATGACGAGTACCCCACCGCGGTCCCGAGGCCCAGCACGGAAGCGACATTGATGATGCTCCCGCCCGACTTCGCCGCCACCATGCGGCGCGCCGCCTCCTGACACATGTCCCACACGCCGAAGAAATTTGTTCCCATGATGCGATCGAGACCCTCACGCGATGTCCTGAGAAACGTTTTGGCCTCGGCGATGCCGGCGTTGTTGACGACGATGGTCGGCAGGCCGAAGGCCGCCTCGACTTCGTCGAAGGCCCGCTTGATGCTTTCGGCGCTGGTGACGTCGAGCAGGACGGGCAGCGCCTTCCCCCCGGACGCCTGGATCTTCTCGGCCAGGGCCTTGGTGCGGTCCGTGCGGCGCGCGGCCAGCACAACCCGGGCGCCCGTCGCGGCGAGGGCTTCGGCCAGGGCCGCTCCGATACCGCTTGACGCTCCGGTCACCAGGGCGACACGTCCATCCAGGCGAAACTGTTTCAGGGGATCCATCGCGTGAGATTCTGCCAGAATGCGGCGATGGCTGATCTGAACGTTTCCGAGTTGCTCGGGTCGTGGGAACTTTTCGAATGGCGCATCGAATACTCCGAAGGCCGGCCGCCCAGCTGGCCGTTCGGCAAAGACGCGACCGGCCTGCTGCTCTACGCCGCGGACGGCTGGATGAGCGCCACGATGTCGAAACGCGAGCGCGCCGGACTCACCGCGGGCAGCGCGGTCAAAGCGGACGACGCCTCCAAGGCCCGCTCGTTCGGGGAATATCTCGCCTACTGTGGCAAGTGGAGCCTGAAAGCGTCCACGGTTTCACACGACGTTGTGATGTCGATGAATCCGGTATTGATCGGCCTGCCGCACGCGCGCGAGGCCCGGATCGAAGACGGCGTGCTTACGCTGCTCGCGAATGAGCCGGGTCCCGGTGGTTCCCTCCGCGTGCACCACATTCTCTGGCGGCGGCCTGGCTAGGCCTTGGGAATTCCGGGCCGGTCGAGAAGCTTGGTGATTTCCGGCGGGGCCGGTTCGCCCGCCTTGAGCCGGTCGAACAAGGCGCGATCGAAGTAGTCGCGCCACTCCGAGATGAGGGAACCGCGAAAGGTCATGACACCCGCGTAGGGGATGGCCACGCGACGTTTTTCCGCGATGAGCACAAAGTCATCGACGCCTTCGAGGAAGATCTGCTGGCCACTGACCGCGTGGCCAAAGATCCGCCAGCGTACATCCGAGATCATCGCTCCGAAGGGCTCAAGAAAAGCGCGCATCGCGGCCTTGCCGATCTTGGGTGGCGTGCCGACGTGCGAATACCAGACGATGTCGTCGGTCACGCGGGCGAGCACGGCGTCTATATCCTTGCGACGCCAGTCGGCGATGAGGCCGGTGACGAGGTCGAGGTGGACGGTTTTGCCCGAAGCACCGCTTCTGGAGGCTGCGGCGGTCAGCGTGGTGGCGCCCGTGGCTTTGACGAAGGTTCGGCGGTTCATGATGATGTCTCCACGAGGTAAAGAGGAACGGGCGCGGCAGACTAAGCCGCGCGCGACACGATGAAGCTCACGGTGGTGGTGGCGCTCCCGCCGATGTTGAGCGTCGCTACGGTCTTGGCATTCGGCACCTGATAATCGCCGGCCTCGCCGGTGCATTGCTTGTAAGCATCGAGCAGCATCCGCACTCCGGTGGCGCCCACCGGATGGCCCAGGCCGATCAGTCCCCCACTCGGGTTGATCGGAATGCGCCCGCCCATGTCGATGTCTCCGTTCTCAACCGCCTTGAAGCTTTCGCCCGGAGCGGTGATGCCGAAATGATCGATCGCCATGTACTCGGTGGTGGTGAAGCAGTCATGCGTCTCGATGGCGTCGAGGTCGAAGACGGATCCGATGCCGGCGCGGCGAAAAGCGTCGGTAATGGTGCCGCGGACGTGCGGGAAGACGTACTCGGCTCCGCGGCTCGCTTCGATCTTCGCCTGATAGGTGATCGGCGCGGTACGATGTCCCCATCCGCGCAGCCGAGGCAGCTCGTCGAGTTTCTTGCCGTGCTCGCGCGCATAACGAGCCGCGCGTTCGGCGGAAGCCAGAAAGACGATGGCGGCGCCGTCGGTGACCTGACCGCAGTCCTGCTTGCGGATCCGGCCATCGATCACTGGATTGGTGCCGTCATCCGCCATGAAGCTGTTCTCGCTGAACACCCACTTGCGGGTCTGCGCGTTCGGGTTGCGCTTGGCATTCGCGAAGTTGATCTGGGCGATACGGGCGAGATGCTCGCGCTTCAGGCCGTAGCGCTTTTCGTACTCGTCGCCCAGAAGGCTGAACATGTGCGGCCAGGGATACTTCACGTCCTGGCACTCGTGTCCGTTCCACATGGCGGTGCCGCCGATGTTCGCCGCCGCCTGATCGCCGGGCACATTGCGCATCTGCTCGACGCCGATGACCGCGGCCACATCGTAACGACCGCACTCGAGGTCGGCGGACGCGCCGAGGGCGGCGAGGCTCCCCGACGCGCACGCGCCCTCGTGGCGGCCCGCGGGAATCCCGGCGAAATGAGGGTCGCTCGCGGCAAAGAATCCGCCAAGATGGCCCTGGCCGCAGAAAACCTCGGCCGCAAAATTGCCCACGTGCGCGACCTGGACGTCCCTCGGCTCGAGCTTCGTCGCGGCGAGGCCGGCGTGGACGGTGTCGCGGAAGGCGTCGAAGAGTTCCTGACCGTTGCGAGACCAGTTCTGAGAAAAATCAGTCTGGTAGCCGCCGAGTAGATAGACCTGCGATGCCATTTGAACTCCTTGATGCTCTCCGCCCTTCTAGCCTAGCTCAGGACCTCGGCCACCCTGAGCCTCGTTTTGTGCGCCTTCAGCCGCTCGCACATAATCGCGCGATGGTGAAATCCACGGACAGCGAGTGCTCGACCTGCGTATTGTCGAGACGATCTCTCACGGCCAGACTGTTTATCGAGCCCCATTGAAATGAACCTCCCGCTCCTCAAGAAAATCGCGGCCTTTTACGCGCGTTTCACCCTCAGCTTCACGCAGGTTGGCTATCGGTGGCGAAGCCTTTTCTGGCCGTCCACGAAGATCGACTTTTCGGGCCAGCACTGGCTCGTCACCGGCGGGTCGGGCGGTCTCGGCCGGCAGATCGTCCTCTCTGCCGCCCAGGCGAGCGCCACCGTGACCGCGGCCGCGCGCAGCGCCGACAAACTCGGAGAGCTCGTGGCCGAGGCCAAGGCGATGGGAATCAGCGGCATCGATACGGAAGTCTGCGACTTCTCTCTGCAAAGCGACACCGCGCGCTTCATGCGGAAGCTCGCAGCCTCGGGCCGGAAGATCGACGTGCTGGTCAACAACGTGGGCGTGCTTAATGACGACCACTCCATGACGAGTGAAGGCCGCGAGCCCTCGTTCACCATCAACCTCCTGAGCCACTATCTTCTGACCGAGGGTCTGATTCGCCGCGGCGCTTTCGGAGCGAAGGGTCCGCTGGTCATCAACATGACGTCGGGAGGCGGCTACAACGTTCCTCTCAACACCGCCATGCTGAACGTGGTCGATGCCGCGAAGTTCAACGGCACCGGGGTCTACGGTTTTCACAAGCGCGGCCAGATGGTGCTGAATCAGTATTGGCGCGACAAGTATCGCGCTCAAGGGTTCACGTTCTACGTTATGCATCCGGGCTGGGCGGACACCGACGGCGTGAAGCGCTCGCTGCCCCGCTTCCGGAAGATTCTCAAGTCGATCCTGCGAGACGCGGTCTCCGGCACCGACACCGCGATCTGGCTGGCGGCCACGCGGCCGGCCCAGGAAGAAACGGAACTCGTGTGGTTCGATCGCGCCCCACGCACGGCTCACGTCTACGAACGCACGCGGGTGACGAAGGAGACGCCGCAGTCGCTCGTCGACTTCCTCGAGAAGGAACTCGCGCGCTTCCCTGACTCCCTACCCGCTTAGCCGGCCTCGGCTCCCTCCTTGAAAGCTCTGGACCTCTTCGAAACCCATCGCGAGCGCCTGGAGCGGGCTCGGGCCGCCTGCCGATCGCGCGCGTCCTGGAGTCCGTTCGCGGACCAGCCGTCGTTGTATCCCGAATACGCGAACTCGCGGGCGGCAGGTGAGAGCGCGTTCAAGGCGCGCCTCGGCCAGAGTTATCCGATCGGTCAGCCTCCGCCACTGGACTCGGTTGGCGAGGAGATCTCGCCCTATACGCAGCAGGCCCTCGGCGTGCTCTATCCGCGGTGCGACACCGATGCCCTGTTCTCAGCCGCGGCAGCCGGCGTGCCGGCCTGGAGTGCGGTGACGCCGCATGAGAGAGCGGGTGTGCTGCTTGAAGTCGTCGATCGCATCTACCGCAGCCGCCTTTTCGAGTTGACCTACGCGGTCATGCACACCACCGGTCAGAGCTTCAACATGGCGTATGCGGGATCGGGTGTGAATGCACTCGATCGAGGCATCGAGGCCCTCGTCTATGCGTGCGATGCCATGGACGCAGTCGCCCCTCGCGCGCTCTGGGAGCGCTCGTTCGGCTCGACGCCGATCAGGCTTGAGAAGCGTTACCGGCTGATCCCGCGCGGCGTGGCCGTCTGCTTCGCCTGCGCCAGCTTCCCCACCTGGAATGCCTTTCCCTCAATGATCGCCAGCCTCGCGACCGGCAACGCCGTGATCGTGAAGCCGCATCCGGCGACGGTGCTGCCCATGGCGATCTCGATCGACGTCTTCCGCCAGGTTCTCCTCGAATGCGGTTTCGATCCGAATCTCGTGACCATGGCGGTCGACACTACGGCTGATCCCATCGGCAAACGCCTCATCAAACATCCGGCCTGCGCCATCGTGGATTTCACCGGCAGCGCGCGCTTCGGAAAATGGGTCGAAGAAAACTCCCACCCGGCGCTGTGCTTCACGGAAACCGCAGGCTGCAACGCAGTGGTGCTCGAATCGTGCCGCGACCTGGATGCGGTCATCCGCAGCCTCGCCACCACGCTGTGTCTGTTTTCGGCGCAGATGTGCACGAGCCCGCAGAATATCTATATCCCCGCCGTGGGCGTCCGGGTCGGGGACGATGGCTTAGGCGAAGTCATTCCCTTCAATCAAGTCGCCCGACGCCTGGCCGAAGCAGTTGATGCCATCGGCAGCGATCCCAGGA
>JANLWV010000220.1:0-7964 GCA_031364765.1 Vicinamibacteria bacterium | reverse complement strand
CGCCCAAGGTATACCTGACCGACACCGGCCTCTTTCACAGCCTGTTGTCCGTGGGAACCCTGGATGAGTTGCTGGCTCACCCGAAATGCGGGGCGTCGTGGGAAGGCTTCATGCTGCACGAGGTCATTCGCCGAACGAGGGCGCAGCGCGGAGAGGCTTTCTTCTGCGAAACGACGGAACTGGCATTGTTCAGGTCGCCGAACACAATGGCCTGGGTCGGGCACACCTGCTGGCACGCGGTTTTGATCTCGCCATCGCGGATCTCGCGGCCTTCGTTCCTGGAGTTGATGCGCGCTTCGCTGACGCGCTGAACGCAGTAGGTGCACTTCTCCATGACGCCGCGGCTTCGCACGGTGACGTCGGGGTTCTTCTGGAGCTTGAGGCTCTCCGTATCCCAGTCGGAATAAAGGAAGAAATTGAACCGGCGAACCTTGTAGGCGCAGTTGTTCGCGCAATACCGCGTGCCGACGCAGCGGTTGTAGACCATGTCGTTCAGGCCTTCGTCGCTGTGGGTGGTGGCGGCGACCGGGCAAACCACCTCGCAACTCGCGTTCTCGCACTGCATGCAGGGAACCGGCTGATGGTGGACGGCGGGCGCTTCCGAATCACCTTCGTAGTAGCGGTCGATGCGAAGCCACTGCATCTCGCGACCGCGCAGGATCTGATCCTTGCCCACCACTGCGATATTGTTCTCGCTCTGGCAGGCCGTGATGCACGCGTTACAGCCAATGCAGGCAGAAAGGTCGATCGACATCCCCCACTTGTTCCCGTTGTAAGGATGCGCCGGGTAGAGCGACGGCTGGTCGCCCTGCTCCTCGGCGTGTTGGGCAAAGTCGGGCTTGGACTTGAACTGTTCGTAGCTGCCCGTGCGCAGAAGGCCGCGTTCGGAAGCGTCCTCCATTTTCCAGTGATCCTGGGTGCAGCCCATGGCGTAGCGACCCCCTTCGCGGGTGATCGACGCACCGGAACGCGACCAGGGGGTCAAGGATGTTCGAAGGGGCTGAACATCCACACCCACACCCTGGCCCACCTTGCCGGAACGCCTTCGGCCCGCGCCCAGATGGACGGTCACCGTGTCGTCGGGGTGGCCGGGCACCACCCACGCGGGGATCGAAACCGAAGCGCCGCCCACCTTCAGCGTGACGCGATCGACGTAGGTGCCGCGCGCGGAACCTTCCGGATCGGGAATGGAAAGACGCTTCGCCGTCTTCGGAGAGAGAAGGGCGGCGTTATCCCAGGTGAGTTTGGTGAGAGGCTTCGGGAGTTCCTGCATCCAGCCGTTGTTGGCGTAACGACCGTCAAGAACGTTGGGATCGAGGCGGAAGGAAACATCGAGGTCGCCCTGATTCAACGCGGGCTTCGCCTGCATCCAGGCCCCCGCCGTAGTCTTCGCCGCGACTGCGGGGAAAGCCGAAGAGGGCAGAAGGCCGTCGTGAACGATGCGCCGCCACGACTTGTCAAAGTTCGCGGGGGCGGGGATCCGGGCCTTCCAGGCCGCTTGAACCATCTCGTAACCGGTCGAGGTCGAATCGCCGAGCAGCGCCTGAACAAGTTCATGAGCGCTCTTGCCGTCGTAAAGAGGAGCGATGAGCGGCTGCTGAACCGAAAGTGTCCCGTCGAAGGCCCGGGCGTCGCTCCACGCCTCCAGGGCGTGCGCTTCGGGAACCTGCCAGTGACAAAGCTCGGAAGTCTCATCGTCGAAAAGACCCATACGGACGCGGAGCGCGACCTTGCTTTGATCCTTCAGGGCGGCCAGGAAACCGCTGTCCGGAGTCGCGGTGAGGGCCGGGTTTCCACCGATGATGAAGAGCGCGTCGACCTTGCCCGCGGCCATCTCGGCCGAGAGGGCCTCAATGGAGTTTGGAGCGGAGGGGGGATTTGCTTCGACGGGCTCGGTAAGGACCAGGGTGGTGCCGAGGCTGCCCAGCTTCTCGTTGATCGCAAAACCCAGGGCGTGAACGAACGCGGGCTGCGACTCCCCGACCATCACCAGGGTCCGGGTCGGCCGGGCCTTCGCGTCTTCGATCATGGCGGCCACGATGGACCTGGCCAGGGGCGATGCCGGGAGCGCGCCCTTTTCAACGGCCAGACCCAGTGCTGCGGCAAGTTCGCGTGCAATGCCTTCGACTTCCGCGGCACGCACGGCCATGCGGTGATCGGCGCTCGCTCCGGTTATGGAAATCGAACTCTCCGCCACGTAGAGGCGGTTCATTTCCTTGCCCTCGTTTGAGTCGGGCACCGTATCAAACGATCGGCGCGCGGTGAAGGCACGAGCATTCGAGACCTTGTCGCCGCCGATGCCAAGGAAGTCGGCGTCTAGAGAAATGATCACGTCGGCTTCGGCGAAGTTGTAAACCGACTGCAGCGGGCGACCGAACGCGGTGCGCGCGCCGTCCATGGCGTTGCGGCGCCCTGTGGGGTCATGAACGTGCCACTTCGCCATCGGATACTGCTTCAGAAGCCCGGCCATCTGCGCCGCCAGCGTGGGAGAGGTGAAAGTAGCGGTGAGCAGCCGGAGCCCCTCGCCCTTGAGCGCCTTCTGCGCGTCCAAAACCGGCCGGATGGCCGCGACAAAGTCGGACCAGGCCCGCGTTTCCGTCCTGTAGGTGACGGATTTCGACCGGTCCGGATCGTAGAGGTTCAGGATTTCGGCCTGAGCGAAGTGATCGGTCGACCCGAGGCTCCCGGGATGATCGGGATTACCTTCGATCTTCGTGGGTCGGCCCATGTGGCTTTCCACCAGGACGCCCTGGGCCGCGCCGTCCGTCGAAAGGACGGTGGCAAAGTAGACCGGCTTGCCGGGAATGAACTGTTCGGGCGCTTTCGCGTAGGGCACGATCGCTTCGGCCGGTTGTCGCGTGCACGCGGAGGAAAGGCCGGCGAGGGCGACCGAGGCGCCCATCAGTTGCAGGAACTGTCGCCGACCCTCGGGGTCAGTGAACTCGGACGCTTTCTCCGGGAACTCGCGGTGCAGCCAGACCTTGATGTCGTCCGAGTCGGTGAGCTCATCGAGGCTGCGCCAGAACTTCGGCTTGGCGCCCGAGGCGCCCTTCGACACACGCGTCACTTGCGAAATCGGTATGTGGACGTCGCTCATGAGTTCCGTTCTAACGATGGCAGGTGGAGCAGGAAAGGCGGGGATTCGCGTGGTATTCCGCCTTGAGCTTCGTGCCCACTTCAAGCTGGTTCGCCGGCGGATTCCAGATGGGAGCGTTGACTTCCGACTTGGGCCGGAGGAACTTCTCCGGATTGCGGTGGCAAGCCAGACACCACTCCATTTGAAGAGACTGGGCCTGGTAGATAAGAGGCATTTCGCCCACCTGGCCGTGGCAGGTGGTGCAGCCGACCCCTTTGTTCACATGAGCCGAGTGGTTGAAGTAGGCGAAATCGGGTAGGTCGTTTACCTTCCGCCACTCGAGCGATTTGCCGGTGCGATAGCTCTCGCGCACCGGCTCGAGCATCGGCGCCTGCGTCCAGATCTGCGAATGGCAGTTCATGCACGTCTGGGTGGGCGGAATCGAAGCCGAAGCCGAAGTCTCGACGGAGGTATGGCAGTACCGGCAATCGATGCCCACGCCGGTGGTGTGATGGTTGTGGGAGAAGGGGACGGCCTGATCGTATGGCGTTCCCTGACCGGTCGCATAGCCGGACCGGGCGAGCAGAAACAGGGCCAGGAGGACGCTTCCGCCGACCGCAGCCCCGGCGGCGATACTCGCTTGAGATAGACCGTTGGCCTGCTTCGGGAAGAGTTGCGGCATGACGGTGCCGGATTCTATGTGCGCGACGCTCGGCCAATCAAGCAGGCCCTGGAATCTTTTTTGACCGAAGGCTAGGGCTTCAGCGAGACGAGCACGATCACGAGATTGAAGAAAGCGCCGAAGACGAGGGGGGCGATGAAGGCGATGAGGGCGGCATCAGCGTCTTTTGGTTTCAGCCAGAGGAATAGGCAGACCGCGGTGGCGAGAGCGACCACGTCGATCACGACCATCAAAGCAATCTGAGGCTTCGAAAGGCGCCGCGGGGGCTTCGTATTGGTCATGCCCGCCCATTATCAGGCCGCAAGCCGAAGCCTTGATACACTTTCGCCGCTTCATTTTCTTGAGGAGACACCAGGAAGTCCCATGACTTATGTGATCGCCGAACCGTGCATCGGAACCAAGGATGCGTCCTGCGTCGAAGTGTGCCCCGTCGACTGCATCCATCCCAAGAAGGACTCGGCTGACCACGCCCCCGCCACCATGCTCTACATCGATCCCGATTCCTGCATCGACTGCGGCGCCTGCGTTCCAGTGTGCCCTGTCCAGGCCATCTACCCTCAAGACGAACTCCCAGACAACTGGAAGCATTACACCGAAATCAACGCCAAGCACTTTCAGAAGTAGGCGAAAGTCGCGAGAAGGAGTCCGTCGTGGCAGAAGTCCGGGTCAGGTTCAAGAAACCCTCGAAACTGGGTCAGGATGCCGCCCTCGCCCTTGAAGATTTCGCCCGGGTCTCTTCCACCTTCGACGCGGTGGTCGTCCTGGACGCGTCCCACGAGGTAACCGGGGTTCAGCTCGCGGCCGGCCCGAACGAAGTCCCCGCGGCGATTGCCCAGGACATAGAGCGATTCTTCGAGTCCCTGGCCTCCGACGCCGCCGACCGGCTCGGGTGGAGCTAGCGATAAGAGCCTGATGGGAAACCTGGAGTCGGGGTTGGGACGAGGGGTTGTCGAGGCCAGCATCCCTCTCTATTTCGCGTTCTCGATCGTTCTCTGTCTGATTTTCGTTCTCGTTTCCAGGTTCGATCCCGCTTCCAACCTCCAGGCGTGGGCTCGGCCCTTCGTGGCCCAGGTCTTCAGCAGCGGCGCCCTGATCACCTACGGACTCTCAGGCGGCAACGGAGCGCTCGCGTTCTGCTTCTTCTTTGCCATGGCCAACAGCGTGCTCCTCCTGGATGCGGCGGAGACGTTCAGAAACACGCGTCACTCTCGAGCGACCCTGGGGCTTCTCGCCATCGCCGGATCCGTCAGTGTCGCGGTGTTTGTATCACGCGATGGACCGGCGGGGCTCGTCCTCACCCTCGCCTTCCGCGCGGTCGTGTTGTTCATGGCCTCCTGGTTGCTTCGGAGAACGTCGCTGGTGCGCCTGGTCGGCCTGCGGATCTCGTCGTACACCCTTCAATTGCAGGCCTGGTTCAACTTCGGCTGCCTTTTCGCCTTCATTTACTTTTCCGGGTCCGGGTCGAGCATCCCCCACGCTCAGTTCGCGCCCTTCGCCTTTCTCCTTCTTGATGTGGTTCTGGCGCTGGGTCTGGTTCTTGCCACCACGGAACGGTCGCGCGAGGCTCTGGCCTTCGCCAACCTGGAGCTGCGCATGGCCCGAAATCAGCTCGAGACGCTCGCGGATACCGATCCCCTGACCGGTTGTTTCAACCGGAGGGTCTTCCGGGCTCTGGTGGATCGCAGACAAACGGGCAGCGAGAGCACGGGCGCTCTTTTCCTCATCGACATCGATAACCTGAAGATCGTGAACGACACCCAGGGCCACCCCGCCGGAGACGCGCTTATCCGGCAGGTGGCCGAGGCCGTGAAGACGCGAGTCCGCGCCGACGAACTGGTGATCCGCTGGGGTGGCGACGAGTTTCTCGTCGTTCTTGCCGGGCTGCCGCCTCAGGACCTTGAGGCCCGGCGGACCGCGTTCGCCCGGTCGATTGAAGACGCCGGGCTCGAAGCCAGTATCGGCACCGCTTTCTTCGGCCAGGGCATCGACATCCTGGCGGCGGTCGAGGAAGCGGATCGGGCGATGTACGGCGACAAGAGGCGGCGGAAGGGCTCGGCCGCCTGATCGTCCCAGGCGCCTACCATTGCCTGCTGCTGTGCGCTTTCAATCTCTCTCGCGCCATGTCCGTCGGGCCTTCGGCGTCGCTCTAACCGCTGCGCTCGCTTCGTTTACGCAGGCCGGTGACAAAGAGTCGGTCGTACCGCTCCCCCAGACTTTGAGTCGGGACGGAGGCCGCGTCACCCTCCAAGCCAATACGCTGGGCGGCGAAGTCATCACGG
This sequence comes from Vicinamibacteria bacterium, assembly GCA_031364765.1. GTDB lineage: Bacteria > Acidobacteriota > Vicinamibacteria > Fen-336 > JAGNNV01 > JAGNNV01. The sequence continues at coordinate 1,927 of JANLWV010000220.1, read as the reverse complement.
TCGACGGCCGGCTGGATGAGGCCATCTACTCGCGTTTTGAGCCCGCGTCAGACTTCATTCAGCAGGAACCGACGGAAGGCGGGCCGGCGACGGAGCGCACCGAGGCCTGGGTTTTTTTCGACGAGAAGAACGTTTACGTCTCCGCTCGCTGTCTTGACTCGCACCCCGAGCGCATGGTGGCGAACGAGATGCGGCGCGATCACCCCGGTCTCTTCGAGAACGAACACTTCGCCATTGTGTTCGATACGTTTCACGACAAGCGAAACGGCTACATGTTCTACACGACTCCGCTGGGCGGGCTTTTCGACGGTCTTATCACCGATGAGGGCGCCACCAACCGTGACTGGAACACGGTTTGGGACGCCAAGGCGGCAAGGGACGACAAAGGCTGGACGGTCGAATTTGTCATTCCATTCAAGTCGCTGCGCCACGGAGCGGAAGGCCCGTGGGGCATCAACCTGCGCCGGAGAGTTCGCTGGAAGAACGAAACCTCGTTTCTCGCCTTCGTCCCCGCCTCTTTCGGTCGACGTGGACTCAACAAGCTCTCGTCGGCCGCGAACATGACGGGGCTCACCACCCCTTCCAAGTCTCGCGCCTTCGAGATGAAACCGTACACCACCGGCGGCATGGAAACCGATGTCTCGCTCCCGAAACCCACCCAATGGAACGCAGAGCTGGGATTTGACGCGAAAGCGACTCTGAGCGGCGGGCTCGCCTTGGACCTCACGTACAACACCGATTTCGCGCAGGTCGAAGACGACCTGCAGCAGGTCAATCTCTCTCGGTTCAGCTTGGTCTTTCCCGAAAAGCGCGACTTCTTTCTCGAAGGGCAGGGCTTATTCGCGATGGGCCAGAGTGGGGCGGCCGCGGGCGGCGGGGGTGGCGGCGGGGGCGGGGGCGTGGGCGGAGGCGGGCGCCCGATCGAAACGCCCATTCTCTTTTTCAGCCGGAGAATCGGCCTTTCGGACGAGAATCTCATTCCCATCAAGGGCGGCGGACGAATCACCGGAAAGGGATCGGGATGGAGCGTTGGCGCCCTCCACATGCGAACGGGAAGGGACACCGTGAGTCAGGCCGAACACACAGACTTCTCCGTGCTCCGGCTGAAGAGGGATTTCTTGAAGCGAAGCACCATGGGCGTGATCGTCACTCGGAGGGATGATGAGAACTCCACGCCCACGAACATCGTCTACGGCGGCGACCTGAATCTGGCGCTTAAGTCCACGGTGCGGGTCACGGGGATCGGCGCCCGCAGCAACTCCGGGCATGCCTCGTCCGGGGACGCGTTCTATCAAGGGAGGTTCGAGTGGAATGCCGATCGGTACGCTATTGAAGCCGATCATTACCGGGTGGAGGAGAACTTCGATCCCGGAATCGGCTTCGTTCCCCGTCCGAACATCGACCGGAACCAGTTCCTCGCCCGGTTCTCGCCCCGGCCCAAGCGGGAGTTCCTGCGCCGGGTCCGCCAGTTCCGATGGAACGCCAGTTTCGACAACATCGTCACGGCTTCCTCGGGCGCTTTCGAGAGCCGCGAGATTCAGGGCCGGGTTGAGACCGAGTTCCAAAACGGCGATTTGTTGAATTTTCAGCTCACCAATAGCCGCGAGACGGTGGCGGCGGAATTCGGAGTCGCGGGGGGATTGATCGTCCCCACCGGTTCCTACCGGTTCAATGAGTTTGAAGCCCGGTATCGGATGGGGCAGCAGCGAAGGTTCTCGGGCACGCTCCTCTTTCAACACGGCGGCTTCTATGGCGGCACGCGTACCGCCTATCAGTACAACATGGGCCGAATCGAAGTGAGTTCTCGGCTATCCCTCGAGCCTCAGATTCAGATCAATCGACTCGATACGCCGTTCGGGAAAGTGACCACGAAGCTCTTCACGGGCCGGGTTAACTTGACGCTGTCGCCACGCATGGCGGTGTCGGG
>JANLWV010000074.1:0-1988 GCA_031364765.1 Vicinamibacteria bacterium | reverse complement strand
GACGCGGAGATCGACCGAACGATCGAGTCGGCGGGTGAGGTTTTCGGTGGACTGCATGGTGTGGAGTAATGCGTCCGCCGCACCATGTGCTCCTTACAGAGGGGCGCGGATCGCCTTGACCCTCTTTGCAGTTTGTAGATAAGATTCGCGGCGTCAACTGGGTGGATTTCGTCGGCCTTTGCGGCGAATTCTTTGGGGGTCGCGGATGTGGCACCACAGTTCAATCGTGGACTCCCGGCCTGGGCAACTGTCTTCCAGAGCCTCGGAGTCGTAGCGATTGGCCCAGATTTTCCCGCCCTGGTGGAACAAACTCCCGATTGTGGTCGCCACCGCGAGCGGTCTCTTGCCGACACTCGCGGTCGCGGGCGTCTGGTATTTCTTTTCCCCAAAGTACACAGACGCGGGCTACCAACCCGTTCAACCCGTACCGTACAGCCACAAGCTTCATGTCGGCGAGCTTGGCCTCGATTGCCGATACTGTCACGCCTCGGTCGAAATTTCTGCCGTCGCGAACGTTCCGCCCACCCGGACCTGCATGAACTGCCATCAGCTCGTGAAGAAGGACAGCGAGAAGCTCGCACCGATTCGGGAAAGCGCCGCGAGCGGTCGCCCGATGCGCTGGATTCGTGTCCACAAGCTTCCCGACTACGCCTACTTCGCCCACAACGTGCACGTGGTGGCAGGCATCGGCTGTGTCACCTGCCACGGCCGCATCGACGAGATGGAAACGGTCACCCAGATGACGCCCCTCAGTATGAGTTGGTGTCTCGACTGCCACCGCAACCCCGGTCCCAACAGACGCCCCATCGCCGAGGTCACCAACATGAAGTGGACCCCTCCCCGGGACGTCAGGATGCTCGCGGCCGAACTCGAGCGCGACCGACCGGTCAATCCGCCGACTGACTGTTCGGGGTGCCACCGGTGACACCGACATATTGGCGAAGTCTCGCGCAGCTCGAGGAGCAGCCCGAATCTCGCGCCTTTCTCGAGCGGGAGTTCCCGGAGGGAGCCTCGGAGCTTGCCGAGGGCGTCACCCGGCGCGACATGATGATGCTCCTGGGCGCCTCGCTGTCGCTCGCGGGGCTCGCGGGGTGCCGCCGCCCCGTCGAAGAGATTGTCCCCTATGTCACCGCTCCCGAGGAGATCGTCCCTGGGATCCCCCGCTACTACGCGACGACCATGCCGTTCCGCCGGAGCGCCTACGGCCTGATCGTTGAGAGCCACGAAGGCCGACCGACCAAGGTCGAGGGAAACCCCTCGCACCCGTCGACCCTCGGGGCCTCGAGCGCGCGCGTCCAGGCGTCCGTGCTCGGCCTCTACGATCCCGACCGCTCGCAATCGGTCACCCTGCACGGCACGCGGAAGTCCTGGAGCGATTTCGTAACGGCCTGGGGGCCGCTGTCCGAGGCTCATGCCGCGGATGGCGGTGCCAGCCTTGCGGTGCTCTCCGAGTCCTTCTCCTCCCCCACCCTGGCGCGCCTGGCCTCCGAGCTCCGTGCCCGCTACCCCCGGTTGCAGTGGGCGACCTACGACGCCGTCAGCGACGAGAGCCGAGTCGCGGGACTGCGGCACGCCACGGGGCGCGACCTCGATCTCATGCTCCGGCTCGATCGAGCCTCGGTGATTCTCGCCCTCGACGCCGACCCGCTCCTGACCGACCCGGAGATGATCCGCCACGCGCGAGGCTTCGCGGACGGACGACGTGCGGGAGCCTCCGGTGGCGTGATGAACCGTCTGTACGCCGTTGAAGCGGTCTACTCGCTGACGGGAGCGATGGCGGATCATCGGCTCCGTCTCGAGAGCCGGCAGATCGCTCCCTTCCTCGCGGCGCTCGCTGCACGCCTTGGTGCCGAGGCCGGAGCCGCGAACCTGGCGGGAGCCGGCGTCCCGGGCGGGGTCCCGGGTGTCGACTCGCGCTGGATCGACGCCCTTGCCAAGGATCTTCTCGCGAATCGCGGCAAGGGGTTGATCGTGGCTGGGGAACGCCA
>JANLWV010000041.1:0-1529 GCA_031364765.1 Vicinamibacteria bacterium | reverse complement strand
CCAATGTGATCATGAACGACCCGTCGAAATGCTTCAACCTGATCGACCATCGAGAAGCGTCCGACGAAGGAGTCTCTCGGCCCCAACTTCAGTGTCAACCCAGCCTCACCACGCGCCTGTCACGCCAGATGCAGCGGGAACGCCGGCGGGGCTGAGGAGGTAGCGCCGTCCTGAAGTGCGGCCCCTCCATGTGAGGGCCGCACTTCGCGATCCCGGAAAGGTCACCATCATGATTCCAGCCAGCGTTCCCGTTGCATCCGTCGCGCCAGCCGCTCCCCTTCATCGCTTTGACGCGTACCGCCTCGCCCTCGGCTTCCGCGCCCATGTCGTTCGCTGGCTCCCGCTCAAGCGCGCCGAACTGTCGGACCAACTCGACCGCGCGAGCCTCAGCGCTGCGTTGAACATCGCGGAGGGTGCTGGGCGCGCTGGCCGCGATCAGGCCCGCCACTACGCCATCGCACGCGGCAGCTCATTCGAATGCCTCGCCGTTCTCGACCTACTCGACCTCGAAACCGCGCCCCCCAGCAGCCGCGACGCGCGGGCGATCCTCCTTCGCCTGATGGCTGTCCTCACCGCCTTGATCCGGCGGTGACGGCTCGCGTGCTGCCCTTGTCCAAGCACACTGCGGGGACCAACCTCGCGCTTTGGCGCGACCAGCCGGAAAGGAGTGTAATGAGTTTACTCTTATGAGCTTGAGCCCGAATTCACCGCAGCGCGGAACGTGTCAACAGGCGTGAGACACCGAGGGTGGGAATTTAGGGAGCGATTCGAAGAGAGCGGACCCGGGATCGCCCATTAGTCGGGAGATGTCGCCCAGTTCGAGGACGGTCGCGCCGGACTGGGGCGATGCCGGAGTCGCAGCCGGGAGCGATGTCTTGGGTCGGTTGATCCAGACCACGGGCTGAGGCCGTTTTGGAATGGAGACGCCCTGGACGAAGCGATTCGGGTTGAGTTCGAAGGCGCGGGCCAGGGTTGTGGCCCGCTGGTCGAGAACCGGACCGTGAACGCCGAAGTGGACCTGGGCCGGCGTGAGGTAGCCGAGCGAGGAGTGGTGATGCTCGTCGTTGTACCAGGGGAAGAGCCGGCGGCAATGCGCGAGGGCATCGTCGGGCCCGCCGAATGTGTCTGGGAACCCAGGTGAGTACTTGAGGGTTTTGAACTGGGCTTCTGAAAACGGATTGTCATCGGACACACGCGGCCTGGAATGGGACGGTTCGATTTCAAGGCGCTGGAGCAGATCGTAGGTAGTTCCGGCGGTCATGGAAGAGCCGCGGTCAGAATGCAGAGTCAGTGTCCCCGGCCGGATGCCCTGCCTCCGACAGGTTTCTTCGATGAGTCGGACGGCGATGCGCGAGGATTCCGTTGACGCGAGGGTCCAACCGACCACGTAGCGGCTGAAGAGTCTGAGGTGGACCCCGTCGTTTAGACAGCCTGACGGGCGAATAAGGTGGACGCGGCTTGGTGTTGATTCTCGAGCGCAGGCGATTCGAGCACAGGAGTAGGGCAGCACGCCATAGCGGAGCGGGTTA
>JANLWV010000014.1:0-12992 GCA_031364765.1 Vicinamibacteria bacterium | reverse complement strand
GCCCATGCCCTTCAGATGAAGGACCATGTGAGCCTGCGCGGCCAGGATGCAATAGAACGTGGTCATCGCGCAGAAAGTCAGGATCCAGAAAGTGCGCGTGCGGACGGCGTCCCTGTACTCCATGCCGGAAAGGGCACGGGTCGAGCCTGCGTTCTCTGAAGCGCCAAGGGCGCGGAGTCCCAGGTCGGCCGGGGTGTCGCGCGTCACTAGGGCGACGATGACCAGCATGACCAGCGGGATCAGGGCCTCCATCAACATGGCCTCACGCCACGAACCGGTGCGAAGCAAAGTCGCGCCGAGGCGAGGAAAGATGATGCCTCCCAAACTGGTGCCGACGAGCGTGAGGCCAAGGGCCGTCCCACGCTTCTGGACAAACCAGCGCGAGACGATCAGGACATTCAGCACCAGACCACACAGCGCCAGAACCAACGCGATTCCCACATTGACGAGATACAGGTGGGTCAGCGACGTCATCTGCGAGTAGGCGGTCAGACAGGCGGAGAGCAGCGCCAGGCCGGCCATCATGAGCTTCCGGACGCTCATCCGGTCGGCGAGGCCTCCCACGAATGGAGCCATCAGGCCAGAGAGGCCCAACTGGAGCAGATCGCGCAACTTCAGATCTCCGCGGCTCCAGCCAAACTCCTGAAGGATCGCAGGATCGAAGATCGTCATACCGGTGATGGTCATGCCGTTCGAGACCAGAAGCGTCAGCATTGCCACCAGGGCGACGTACCAGCCGTAGAACACGCCCGTTCCGGATGCGCTGGCTTTCGGATCTGTCACTCTTGCCCGCCTTCTGGATTTGGGAAAACTTAGTACCCTTGCGAAACCGGCCTTGCGATAAAAGCACCGCGTCGCCCACCCACCGGAGCACCGTCCTTGAAGGCGAGGCCTCCCCGCAGCACGGTCGCCACGGGCCAGCCCTTGAGCGACTTTCCCGCAAAAGGACTGTGATCCTGGGCCGAGTGGGAATTCTCCACGGTTACTACCTGCTCCTTGTTGAGATCGATGATCGCGAAGTCCGCGTCGCTGCCCACCGCGATGGCGCCCTTCTTCGGATAAAGGCCGAAACGCCGGGCCGGCGTGGTCGAGATCAGGTCGACCACGCGTTCTAGGGGCAGGCCGCGCTTGTGAACGCCTTCGCTCAGCAGAACCGGATAGAGAAGGGACGTTCCACCAAATCCGGGGAGAGCGTCCCAGGTGTCTCCTTTCTTGTTCTCTTCCATGCAGCACGCGTGGTCGGAGACGACCGTATCCACGTCGCCGTTGATGAGGGCGCGCCAAAGGGCATCTTGATCGTCCTCGGTTCGGATCGGCGGGTTGACCTTGCTCCGCAGGTCACCCGCCGTCGCCCAAGTGAGCGCCAGGTGATGCAGGGTGGTCTCGATGGTGATGTCCATCTCGGGGTGGCGGGTGCGAACGTCGACCCCCGCCTCAATGGCCTTGCGCGACGACAGATGGAGGAAGTTCACGGGGCAGGACGTTTCGTCCGCCAGAACGCCCGCCTCCTGTATCGACAGGCGCTCGGAGAGCGGCGGCCGGCCTTCGCTGTAAGCCTGCAAACCGGTGAGCCCGGCCTTCTTCACGCGCAGAATGAACGCCCGTATGATCTCGGGGTTCTCGCAATGGAGCGAGAGGGAGATCCTTCGACCCGTCCTCTTCGCGGCCTCCGCCACCCTCACCATGATTTCGTACATATGGCCGAGGTCGTACTCGTCGGCCATTGTGTAGTCTTTGCCCCGGGTCGAGTCGGCCGAGAGGGTCAAGGACTTGTAGAACATGTAGTACTTGAATGAGGCCACGCCCTGCTCCACGAGCCAAGGGATCTCATCCAGCTGGGCGGTGGTCATGGGTGCGATGTGGTAGCTGTAATCGGCGTGGAAGTTACCCGCCGAAAGACCGAGCACCTCCGGGAAGATGTCGCGATACGAGCCGGTCTTGTTGAGATAGTGATGCCCGGTTCGAAAGTAGCTAATGAGGGTCGTGACGCCGCCGGACACCGCCGAGAGGGACTCGCTGCGGGCGTCGTCCTCGTGAGGACGATATATCCCCACGTGAAAATGCGAATCCACCGCGCCTGGAAAGACGTGAAGACCGGTGGCATCCACCACGTCATCCGCCGACGAGGTTCCAAGATCGTCGGCGATGGCGGCGATCCGGCCGCCGCGGCAGCCGAGGTCAGCGCGCACTGGCCCATGCCCGGGTAGGACCACGGTTCCGCCCTTGACCAGACTGTCGAACTTCACGTTTTGCCTCCTCCCATTCGTCCCTGCTTCTTTACCGCGCTCCGGACCCGCCGTTTGGCCGGACTCACGCTCCACGGCTCGTCCGTCTCTGATGGGACGGGGTTATGCACGAGGTGCGCCCTGAACGAGTAGATGTCGCTTCGGTAGTAGCTGTGAACATGCTCGACCGGCCGCCCCTCAACCGATCTGACCACGCGGTCGACCGACAGGAGCGGCGCGCCGATGTTTGTCCTTAGCAGTCGCGCCAGATGCGCGTCGGCGAGCGACGCCGAGATGGTTTGATCCGCATCGCCCATCCTGATCCCCAGCTCCGTTTCGATCCGGCGAAGGATCGAGCCCTGTCTCCACGCCTCGGCGCTCAGCTGCTTACCAAGATCGCCGGGAACGTGGTTGACGATGTAGCTGAAGGGTGTGCCCGCGTGCAGCCGAAGCCGGGTACAGCGGACGAGCGGATCGCCCAGGTTCACCCGCAGAAAGTCCGCCTCCGATGCGGACGCCTTGATCGTGGCGAGAGTCAGAACCTTCACCGTGGTGGTGAGACCCATGGAGATGAGATCGCCGAGGGAGCCTTCCAGTCTGAAGGTATTCGAGAACATGGGACGGTCGGAAACGAAGGTACCCCGACCCGCCTCCCGCTTGATGAACCCTTCCTTCTCCAGATCGCCGAGGGCCTGGCGGATGGTGATCCGGCTGACGTCGTAGTCCTTCGACAAGGCCTCTTCGGTGGGAAGCCGATCGCCCGCGTGGTACTTCCCGGACACGATGTGCTCGCGCAAAATGCCGGCGAGCTGGTAGTAGAGAGGGACGGCGGCGGCGAAACCGTTGGGGCGAGACATCAGCGACTTCGCTCCATGGGTTCGAGGTTCCGATCGTTGCCGATCGGCGCTAAACCCACGACTCCAGGTTGTAGACACGGATGGCGTTCTCCCACAGCAGCTTCTTTCGCGGCGTCTCCTTCAGGTCGAGGGCGTCGATCTCCACGACAGCGCGCCCGAAATCGATCACCGGCCAGTCGGTCCCAAACAGGACCTTGTCCTGGCCGCGTGAATTGATGAAGCGGACGAACGACGGGTCCCAGTACTTCGGCGAATGGGCGTCCGAACCGATCCATACATTCTTGTGCTTCCAGGCCACCGATATCATCTCTTCGGTCCACGGATAGCCGATATGGATGCCGATGATCTTCAGCTCCGGGAAGTCGATGGCCACGCGATCCAGAGTCATCGGCCTCGCCACCGTAGGCAAAAAAGCCTGCGCCGAATGCCCAACCTGGATCTGAATCGGGATCTCGAGCTCGGCGCACTTGGCGTAGAACGGGTAGTACATCCGGTGATCGGGAGGCTCGCCAAACCAGTGCGGATACAGGTGCGCGCCGATGAAGCCGTGTTCCTTCACCGCCTCCTCGAGTTTCTTCACCCAGGGCATGATCGACGAGGGATTCACACCGACAATCCCCTTGAACCTCTTGGGATGCGCGGCCACCACCTCCGCGATTCGCTGCACCGGCTTTTCGAAGAAGATGTCCGAACCCACCGGGCCTCCGGTGGTGGCGACCATCAAGCCTTTCTCGATACCGGCAGCGTCCATCCGGCGAATCTCTTCATCGAGCGGAATGCCGGTGGCGGTCTCGCCAAGAATCTTGATGGCGTTCCAGAACGCATTCAGGCGCGGCGTGTAGTTGGCCGTGAGGTCGGGCGTCCAGAGGTTGACCACGATATCGATGATCCTTTGGGTCAATGTGCTTTACTCTCCCAAGAGCGCGATGCGGAACCGGCCATGCCACACCTTGTTCTAAGAATAGTACAAGTTCATCGGACCGCTGCTTTATTCTCTTGATGCGGCGGCGAGCCGCATATCGCGGAAACTCAACTCCTCCAAAGGCCCCCATGCCCGGACCCCTGCACGGCGTACGCATCCTCGAACTGACCAGCGTCGTCCTCGGCCCCTGGGCCTGCCAGATCCTGGGCGACCTGGGCGCCGATGTCATCAAGATCGAGCCCAGGGGCGGCGACAGCAACCGGCAGCTCGGCCCGCGAGCCAACGAAGGCATGGCCGCGCTCTACCTCACCTGCAACCGAAATAAGCGCAGCCTTGTCCTCGACCTCAAGAACCCAGCCGGCAAAGAGGCTCTACTCAAGCTCGCGGAGACTGCCGACGTGCTCGTCCATAACTATCGGCCGAAGTCGATGGACCGCCTCGGTCTCAACTACGAGGCCATGAAGGGGCGCAACCCGAGGATCATCTTCTGCGGAACGTACGGGTATTCGCGCAAGGGACCCTATGCCGATCGCGCCGCTTACGACGATTCGATTCAATCGGCCTCCGGGATCGCCATGCTCGCCACCAGGGTGGGAGAGGAGCCGCGGTATCTGCCCACCATCATCGCCGACAAGACGACGGGGCTTTCCGTGGTCTACTCCGTGATAGCCGCGCTCTTTCACCGCGAACGCAGCGGCGTGGGCCAGGAGATCGAGGTGCCCATGTACGAGACGCTCATCTCGTATCTGATGGCCGAGCACCTCTTCGGTTTTGCCTTCGACCCGCCGCGGGGCGAGATGGGGTACGCCCGTCTGCTTTCGAAGCATCGGCGTCCCTACAAGACGAAGGATGGCTATGTCGCCATCCTTCCATACCTCAACGACCACTGGAAGTCGTTTTGCGACGCGGCGGGGCGCCCCGAATTCGTGACCGACCCCCGCTTTGCGACCTTGAGCGAACGGCTGAAGAACATCGATTCGGTGTATACGGAGACCGGCGCGATGGTGGCCGAGAAGACCACGGAGGAGTGGCTCGCCATTCTGGGCCGGACCAGCGTCCCGGTCATGATCGTCAATTCAATCGAGGATCTGATCACCGACGAACACCTCGTCGCCACGGGTTTCTGGAAGGAGATGGATCACCCCACCGAAGGGCGGCTCCGGCTCCCGGGAGTACCGGTCACGTTTTCAGAAACGCCGGGCGACATCCGGCGCCACCCTCCACGTCTCGGCGAGCACAGCGCCGAAATTCTGCGGGAAGCCGGCTACAGCGACGCGCAAATCGAGACCATGGTCGCGTCCGGGGCTACCATGGCCGCCGACGGGGCCGGAGAAATGTGACGGTGGTCCTGATCCGCGGAGCCGGCAAGCGCCGTCGCCACGTTAAGGAAACCTAGCAGCCCAAAGCCGCGGGCCGCCCTGCAAATCGGCAGTTGACGGACGCGGCGTTTGTACTATTCTTAATACAATTTCGGGGTCGTCCTCGGAACCCATCACCCCCTGACCCATCAAGCCACCCCCGCACCCTTTCGCAGGAGACAACCATGAACTTCATTCGCCGAGGCCTGATCGCAGCAAGCATTGCTCTGCTGGCGCTCGCTTCGATCTCAGGCGCCACCGGCACCGCGTTCGTGTCCATCATCGCCACCGGTCAAGCGACAGTGACCCTGACCGGTCCCGATGGCTCCACTCTCACTCAGACCACTACCACCGGCGATGTTTCGCTCGCCCCGAAGTCGGCGGGATCCCACAAGATCTCGGTCACCCTGGGCGGCAAGACCTACACCGGTGACGTCGTCATTCCCGACCGCGGGCAGGTCCGGATCATCTTCAACCCCACCGCAAGCACGCCGTTTGAATCCTACGTCGCGGCGATCGAGGCCGTCACCGTGACCGCGCAACGCGTGGAGGAGAGCCTGCAGAAGGTTCCGGTGGCCGTGACGGCCTTCGACAACCGGCAGCTCGAAATCAAGCAGATCACCAACGTGCAGCAAGCGTCGTATTCCGCGCCCAATCTCTGGATGGAGAAGAACACCGGCACCTCGTCGGGCTCCCGCGCCGCCATACGCGGGGTCGGCGAGGACGAGTCATTCTTCACCTCGGACACCCCGGTGGGCATCTACGTCGACGATGTCTACATCCCCCGCCAGACCGGAGCGCAGTTCGATCTGTACGAACTGGAGAGACTGGAGGTGCTACGGGGACCCCAGGGAACCCTCTACGGCCGAAACACCAGCGCCGGAGCGCTGCGGCTGGTCACCAAACAGCCCGGGAACAAGTGGCGCGCGAACGCGGACGGATCGTTCGGGTCGTTCAGCCGGACCGACTTTCGTGGATCGATCAATGCGCCGGTCGGCGAGAAGGCGGGCATCCTGTTCTCCGGCCTCGTCAAAAAGCACAAGGGCTATGACATCAACACCGTCAACAACGCCGACGTGAACGATCAGGACCTGAAAGCGGCCCGGGTCGCCCTTCGGCTCCTGCCCAACACACGGTTCAATGCCGTCTTCAACGCGGAGATCATTCGCGAGCGCTCAACCCCTGGCTTTGCTCAGGCTTTCGTGATGCAGCCTCCGTTCCTTTCCACGGCGGCGCCCTTCGCCCCACTCGCCAGCGGCTTTGGCGTCGGCAAAACGGACATCTTCCAGCAGTTGGACGGCGACCGTGACATCCATACGCTCCAGTCGGACCTTCTGAATCCGATCAACGACATCAATCAGGACGGCTACTCGGCGACACTGAGCTATGCCCTGAATGACCACGTCACGCTCAAGTCGGTGAGCGCCTACCGGAAGATGTTCAATGAACTGCTCCTTGACGCCGATGGACGGGTGGGTAATTTTCTCGGCTTAGCCAACAACGCACCGGCCTTCCACCTGTATCAGCTTCAGAACCAGGATCAGCTCTCGCAGGAGTTCCAGATCACGGGCGCCAAAGACAGGCTACGCTACGTGGGAGGCGTGTACTACTTCCGCGAGCACAACGATCAGAAGACCGAGAACGTGATCTTCAATGCGCTCGGACGCAGCAACAACTGGATCGTCGACGCAAATACGAAGAGCTATGCCGGATATGCGAGCCTGACCTATACCGCGACTGACCGGTTGACCCTGACCGGCGGCGGCCGGTTGACCAACGACGACAAGGACTTTTTCGATCGTGTGTTCCTACCCACTGGCGTGCAGCTTGTGGCCTGCGCGAACGCCCAGGGACTGGTGGCCACGGGGGGGGGAGCTAGAGCCTGCAACGCTGCCGACCCCGCCGGTTTCACCTCGACCCCGGTGCAGAAACGAATCGATAAATCGTGGTCCGCCTTCACCCCGCGACTGGCCGCCGACTACGCGTTCAACTCGAGTTCCATGGGCTATGTGAGTTACAGCCGCGGGTTCAAATCGGGGGCGTTTGACGGCCGCTCGAACACCGCCGCGGCCCTCCTGCCTCTCCAGGCGATCGATCCCGAGAAGATCGACACTCTGGAGGCGGGAATCAAGAGCGATCTGGCCAAGGGCAGGGCCCGAATCAATGCCGCGCTGTTTCTCAACAAATGGAAGGATCTGCAAGGGACGGGCACCGACCCCAACGGGAACTTCTTCCGCACCACGCTGGGCGATGTCAGCACCAAGGGCGCCGAGATCGAGGTGCGTGTTGTCCCGAGGACAGGTTTCGAGGTCTTCGGCCAACTCTCGCTGCTCTCGACGAAGTACGAAAAGGTCACGTTCAACCAGGTGGCGCTCTGCGGCAACCTGAATACGGGAAGTCGAACCCTCGAACTCAAGATGTCGCCTCCCCACAGCTACCAGATCGGAGCTCTCTACTCAACCCCGGTGGGCGGAGGCCGGGTGGTCGTCGGAGGGAGCCTGTCCGGGAAGGGTCGGTTCTGGCATACCTCCTGTAACGCCGACACCGGCTCGGAGGACGGCTTCAAGCTCCTTGACGCCTCCATCGCCTTCGAGTCCAGGGACAACCGGTGGCGAATCACCGCGGCGGGCGAGAACCTCGGCGACGAGAAGTACCTGATTGGAACCTTCGCGGTGGGCGGGCTTCGCATGTCGTCCGGCTATTTCAATCCACCCCGGCGCCTGGCCGTGACCCTGCGCTACTCATACAACTAGAGCCCTCCCTCACCTCCAGGCTCAAGGGCCCTGTCTTCGAAAACCCATCGAAGGCGGAGCGTCTCATTCCATGTTGCGACGGCGAGACCTGTTCGGTGGACTTGCGTTCCTCAGCGTCCTCGCCCGGAGTCGAACCGCACTTGCCCATCCCATGATTCTCTCGATCGACGGGCCGCTGGTGGTCACCTCAAGCCTCGCCCGGCAGCGCGAGATGTTCGAAGACGTGTTCGGTCTGTCGCTTGTGGCCGATCAGGAGCTCGACCCGGCCACGGTGAAGGCCGTCTTCGGAGTTCCCTCTCGCACCGCCAGGACTGTTGTACTTCAGACCGAAGGCACGTCGATTGGCGTCCGACTCATTGAGTTCCGGCCTTCCTCCAAAATCGCGGTCAGGGAGGGTGCAAGGCCTGTCGACAGCGACGCGCTCAAGGTCATCGACTTCATGGTGCCCGACTTTGACAAGGCCGTGGCTGCCCTTGGCGCAAGGGGCTTCGCCCTCGCCGCTCCGCCCGCCGAGTACTCGGTGGCGCCCGACGGCCGGTTCACCGAAGGTCACGTCGAAGGTCCGGACGGGATCGTGTGCGCCCTTTTGCGAATGCACGACACTCCCCTTTCCAAGTATGTCACCGTGACCGATCGGACTTTCAGTGAGATCCTGGGCGTGTCGGCTCCGGTTTCCGATCGGGAGGGTGCGGTCGCCTTCTATCGCGATACGCTGAAGCTCGACACCGCGTTGAGTTATGAGATCGCGAACGAGAGTTTCCAGAGGTTGCTCGGCTCCGCTGAAAAGACGTTTCTTCGCGGAGTGAATTTCGGCCTGAGCGCAAAGGCGCCGATGATCGGCGTTATCCACTACGGCCTCCCTCCATCAGCCTTTCAGTCTCTGCGCTCACGATCCATCCTGCCCAACCGTGGACTTCAGGCCCTTCGAATCTCGGTTTCCTCGATCGATCTGCTGGCTAAGGCCGCCGCGGCTGCGAAGGCGGAGATCCTGGCGCCCATAGCCGAAGCGGTTCTGTTCCCGCAGGGCCGCGTCAAGTCCCTTCTGATTCGGGCGCCTCACGGCGTCATCCACCACTTCACGGAGACGCTCAGAACATGACCGGTGCGGTGTTCGAAACCTGGCGCGACCTCAAAGAGAAGATTCGCGGCTACCCCACCACCGCCTTCTGGGTCTGCCTGATTGGCGTCTCTCTGGAGAACATGGACCAGGCCTTCTTCGCGTTCGTGCTCCCGCAGATCTCGAAAGAGCTCGACTGGACGGTGCAGGAGCGCGGCTGGTATATCGCCCTCACTTTCGCGATTGCCGGAATCTGCATCGCGGCCCTTGGATCCCTGACCGACCGGGTGGGGCGCAAGGCGGTGTTCAGCACGTCGATGCTTGTGGGCTCCCTGTTCGTCACGGCCATGTACTGGGCCAGATCAACTTTCTCGGTGGTCGCTCTCCGCACTCTCGGCTTCGCGACCGGCGGCATTCAGTCGCCGGTCGTGGGCACCATCATCGTGGAAGAGACCCCGGCCCGATACCGAGGTCTCATGTCGGGCATCCTCCAGATCGGCTACCCGATCGGCTGGTTCCTCGCTTCGCAGTTCGTGCTCGTGATGAGCGATCGCTGGGGCTGGCGGTCCGTGTTTTTCGTGGCCCTGCTGTCGGTCCCGTACATGATCGTCATCCAGAAGTACCTTCGAGAAACCGACGCCTTCCTCAAAGCTAAGGCGGCGACCAAGCGGGGCGACCGAACCGCCGCGCAAGGACGCTTTGTGGAACTCTTCGCGCCCAGGATGGCCTACCGCACGATCGTCCTGTTTCTCGGCGAATACTTTCACGTCTTCGCGTACGGTTCGACCATCCTGCTCACCGCATACTTTCAGGAGTTCCGGAGTTTCTCCATGCGCGATGCGGTGTCCCTGGTGGGATGGTCGTATGGGGTGGGCGCCCTGGGCTACATCGTGGCGGCCATCGTCGGAGAATTCTTCATCGCAAGACGAACCACCTGCATCATCTGGGCTTGGCTCGGCTCCGGCGCCTTTTTTGTGATGATCTGGTGGGCCAAGGACTACTGGACCACCGTGCTCTTTTACTGCCTGATGACCATCTTCTTTTACGGCACCACCGCGGTGAAGTTCACCTTTATCGCGGAGAACTTCCCGGCGCGGCTCCGGGCCACCGGGGTCACCTTCTCGGGATCGCTCGCCGTCAATCTGGGTGTGGCGACCGGCCCTCTCGCCCTCTCTTACGCGGTGAGCTACTTCGACGGGGACTGGAACAAGGCGTACACGCTTTGCGGCATCCTCCCTATCTTCATCTCGGGCGCCTTCTTCCTTCTGATGCCGAAGATTCCCCTCGGTATCGCGGAGGACCGCGCCGCCGGCATCGTCGACTAGCACTCCCGAGAAGATCATCATCATGCCCCTGCTCTACATTGCCGGCCGCCTGCTTTATAGGAAGAAGTCCACCGGCACAATCCGCGGTCGCGAGGACTTCTCCATCACCGAAAACCGGGACGGCACCGTCACCATGGAGTCGCTCGCCATCACCGACGACTCCAGGTTCGTCCGCCACGTGCTCTACACAAAGGGCATCGATGGCCGTCCGAAGGACGCCTTCGTGCGGCTTCAGGTCGATGGCGATCTGGTCGGATCCGGCTACTTCCGGGTGGAAGGCGGCACGCTCCACCTCACCACCGACACCAGCAAAACCGGGCATACCGTCCAGTCGGTCGACGTCCCGACCGACTACTTCTCGCTGGTCACCCACTCCGTGATGCTCGACGGATGGATCGTTCTGAACTACGACTGGAAGATGGGGGGTCTGCAGAAACGCGTCTTCTACAACACCTCAACTCTCTGGAACGGCACGGACGGCCCGCTGGGTCGCATGGAGACGTACCGCATCACCGCCCTGGACGACGCGGACGTGACTTCGCCCGCGGGGACGTTTCGATGCCGTCACGTGCGCATGGAAGCCGACTTCCTCAAGGTTCCCGCTTCGGACATCTTCGTCACCGGGAAGCACGACATACTGGTGAAATACGACTGGAACGAGTTGGACCTCGACTACGTGCTGGAGAGCTTGAAGGAAGAGCAGTTCGGGGTCTAACGTGCCCTCCGTATGAAGGAGATCATGCTGAAAAGTCCCAGTCACGTCACCATCGGCGCTTCGAACATCGAAGACACCGCCCGCTTCTTTCAGGCCTTCGGCTTCGTCCGCGAGAGCGAGTGCGCCATAGGGGCCTTCGCCGCCCGCGAACTCTACGGGATTGAGCGCGCCACGAACGAAACGCGCCTCGGCATGCCCGGCGCTAGCGGGGGCTATGTCCACCTGGTCGAGTCTCCGGAACCACCGGTCCACGGCGGACCATTCGACCGGGGCGCTCACGCGGTGGACCTCTACGTGCGCGACATGGGCCAGGCCCTCGAAGTGGCCAAGAACACTCATGCCCTCATCGGTCCGGTGGCCGCCTACTCCGTGGGCCCGATTTCCATCAAGGAGTGCAAGTGCGTCGGGCCGGACGATCTGGCCCTGGTTCTGATCGAAGTCGACAAGCGACGCCCGAGCGTGCTCGATTCGAGCGCCGCCGTTCTCTTCTCGGAGATCCATTCGGCCGTCTACGTCGTGGACTCGGTGGACGCCGCCGCGGGATTCTGGAAGGAGGCGGGCCTCAAAGTCCTCCTGGACGCGACTTTCGCGGAACCCGGGGTGGCTGAGTTCATGCGCCTTCCAAGGCCCGATACCCGCCTCCGTCTCGCCCTGTTTGCGGACCCCTCTCAGCTCCCGGTTCGACTGGAGTTGATCGAATTCCCGGACGCGGATGGCCGGGGCGCCCCCCTCATCGAGCCGCGGCCCCTTCGGCCGGGCCGCTTCGTTTGTGGTTTCGAGGTGGACGATATCGCCGCCGCCACCAAGACCCTCCCGGCCGCGGCCTATTCGAAGACGTGCCGGGTCGGATCAGGTTCGGTGATCGCAGGAACCGCCCCGGGCGGAGTGGGCTTCGAGTTCCGGTCGCCGCAAACCGAGGGCGGGTAGGGGTCAGTCGGGCTTTCGCAGAACGCCCTTCTCGATGAGCCGCGTGATCGTCGCTCGCTGGGTTTCGATGAAGTGAGCGCGAGGCGGGATACCGCCGAGCATGGTGTTCTTGGGGTAGTGCTGTTGGGTTCGATAGCCCTCGGCAAACAAGTCGAAACGCTGGCGGGCGAGCAGATTATCCATGGCCGGACGCGTCCGGAAACGCCGCAGGGCGTTGAGGTCGATCTCCGCCGTACACGTCATGGTTTCTCCGAAACCGGCCTCAGAGATCACGAGGCCCCGAGGATCGACGATCCTCGATCCGCCGTTCGTCGAGTCGCAGGGAATCGCCGTGCCATAAATCCCTCCGGTGTTCGCGGAGACGACATACGCCATGTTCTCGATGGCGCGCGCCACCGTGCAAACGTCCTTGGCCGCAATCGCGTGCTCATTGGCCTGGGAAGTCGGATGAAAAAAGACCTCCGCCCCGCGCATGGCGAAGGCCCGGGCGATCTCCGGATAGAGAATCTCCTCGGAGGCGATCGGGGCCAAGACACCGATTTCCGTGCTCGCCACGGGAAATACGCCCTCATAGCCGTAGATCTCGAAATACCTGTCCCAGACGTCATGAGGTGTCGGGGTAAACATGGAGTTGAGCCGTCGGTAGCGCAGGATCACCTTCCCGTCGGGCGCCACAATGAAGCAGCATTGAAAGTTCAACCCAGGGAAGTGCTCGTCCCTCTCAAACGCATTCCCGGCCAGGAAGAGGTTGTGCGTCCGCGCAATCTCACCGAGACTCTGATACTCCGGCCCGCCCGGGTCGATCGCCGCTTTCTCGGTCCACTGCTCGATCGGGTCGCCCATGGCGTAGCCG
>JANLWV010000550.1:0-14147 GCA_031364765.1 Vicinamibacteria bacterium | reverse complement strand
CCCAGCTCCTTGAAGCAGTGACTCTCGTGGAAACGCTGTATCAAGGGATCAAGGCCGCCCCGCCTTCCTGCAGGCAGGACGAGGTATCGCATGGCGGTTTCATTCAGGAGGATTCCCGCAGCCTTGGAATCGTCAATCGGCTCATAGCTGTCGGTGAGCCAGTGATTCTGGATGGTGGTTTCGATCCGCGTGGTCAGCGGAGGAATGAAGGCCCCGCCGCCGTTCACGGTCTCGAAGCCCCGCCGCGACGCCCAGATCAGGGGTGAGGCCTCGTAGGGAGGGACATCGAGGACGGGCCCAGGCGGAAGTTTCAGCATCGCTTCGTATGCCTGTGGCACTCCCGGAGCCACCCTGAAAAAGTCATTGGGGGGCGAGAGGGTTTCGAGGATGCCGAGGCCCAGGAGCAGCCGGCCGATTGCGGGCCTTGATTTTTCCAGGCCGGCGAGACCGAAGGCGGCAAGCACCGAGAGCAGCATGAAGCCGACCGCGGTGAGGGTCACCGGATGTCGCATGCTGGAAAACGACGGAACGAGGGCGAGGATTCGGTAAAGGCCGCCGAGCTCGCCGAGGCCCAGCCAGAAGAGAAGAAGGGCGGCAAGGCCAAGCGTGCGCTCGCGCTTCGATCCGCTCCACAAAGCAAAAGCCGCGAGGCCGAAAACGGCAAACCCAGGAAAAAGCGGCTCGCCCAGTGCAGGATTCCAGGTCCGATGAATCAGCGTGCGAGACCCGATATCCGCCAACGTCCATGAACCCTTCGAGAGTTCGCGGCTCGTGCGAACCAGACTCTCCTCCGCGTGAAGAGAAGCGTAGGCCGCCAGATAGGGCAGGAGAAGGACGACGGCCAGGGATAAGCCCAGCGCTCCCCACTTGAGTCCGCTTTTCGAAGGGTCGCGGACAAAAAACACCACACCGATGACGCAGGCCGCCACCCCGTAATAGCCGGACGAGGAGGCGACCAGAGCGAATGACGCCCCGGCGAGGAGACCAAACGCCGCCGAACCCTTGGTCAGAATCCGGTCGAGCGCCAGAACAAAGACCGGCAGCCAACCCACCGACAGGAGATTCAGATGCACGTAGTGGAGCGACTGATGCGACCCGAGCACCGCGGTGACGCCGGCGAAGAGGCCCGCAGGTGTCGACTGCGTCCACGATCTGGCCAGAAGACAAAACGCCCATCCCGAAAAGGCGAGGGCCACCCAGGTTGCGAGATTGAATCTCACCAGAGGTTCATCGACCACCGCCGCAAAGGGCGCCAGCAGCACGACCGTCCCGATCGACAAATCGCTCCGCAACACCGCGTTCCGGGCGGGATGAAACATCCGCCCCTCGAAGCGATCCGCGGAAAGGCCATGGTCCAGCAGCCAGTTCAGGATGTAGAGATGATGGGGCGGATCGCTTCCCGCCGGGATCGAGCCTTCGAGATGAAACGGAAGCGGTCTTAGAACCAGGCCTGAAGCCACCACGAAGAACGCGAACAACGCGAGTTCGCGGACGAAGGCCTTCACGACGTCTTCGCGGCCGAGCGCCGCTTGATCTGGGCCTCGAGCACATCCGCGCGCGGAAAACACAGCTTGCGAAAGTTGCAGCGGCGACAGATGCGGGGCTTGTCGATCCGGGGAAAGTCCTCAATCCGCGCGGTGTTGGCTCCTGGATCGAAGAGAAGAGCGCGCATGGTCCTTGCACTTCGGGTGACAAAACCACGCGCGGCGTCGAGGCCCTTTTCCGTCACCTCCTTGCGCATGTAACGCGGCCAGAACAGGTACGCGAGTTCGGTCGAGATCTCGGTCGCCGACTTCACCCAGCCCTGTTCCGCCGCATACAGCGCGTACCCCGCGACCTGAACGTCGTTGAACTTCCCCGCGCGCCGCCCCGTCTTCCAGTCGACGATGCGCACCCGGCCGCGCTCGTCGCGAAACGCGAGATCCATGCGCAGAAACACGGGCACGTCGCCCACGTGAAAGGAGACCAGCTCCTCCATCGACAGCCAGGCCTTTCGCGAAACCCTGAAGGCCTCGCGCAATAGCCCCGACTTGAAGAAGTTGCGCAGCGAGCGCATGACGATGCCCACCAGGATCTTCTTGTCTTCCTGCTCGATGGGCTGGGTGTGTTCGTGCTCGAAGAGGCGAAAACCCGTCAACCCGCTTTCGCTCTGCTTCCACTCTTTGAGCATCCGGTCGTGGACCACCGACCGGATGAGCGCTTCCTGAACCGCCGGCTCGGGAATGTCGTCGTTTGCTCTCAGAAAGTCCTCGATGGTCTCGTGCACGACCGAGCCGGCCCACAGCGCCAGTCCCGAAAGCTGTTTCAGGCGCTGGACCTCAGGATCCTCGAGAATTCCGTAGTACGAGTAGTAGTACTTGCGCGGACAGGTGGCGAAGGTGTCGTGACGCGAGGCCGACCAGGCGAAGGCGCGCGCGTCACGGGTCCTTTCATCGGCCTTCGCCGAAAAGGCCGCGACCTCGATCGGCGTCGAACTCAAACCGCCACCTGCCGGCCGAGCGACGTGAAGAGGACAAAGCGCCGCGACTGATGGGAGTCGGACGCGAGGGCGAGACCCCGGGCGTAGCGCCTGAGTTGGGCGGCATGGTGAGAGGCCTGGGCCAGGACCTGGTCCTCCCCGATCGCTTCGGTCTTGTAGTCCACCACCACCCATCCCTTCTCGTCTTCGAAAGCCAGATCGCACACGCCTTCGAGCAGCCGATCTTCGTCGATGTAACTGATCGGCACCTCGCGGAAGACCCGGGCCGCCCGCGCGGCCTCGCGCATGATGGGGAGAGAGAGGGCGGCTTCGGCCTGGGCTTCGGCGCGCCCGACCGCCTCCTTGGAAAGCGGAAACGCGGGGGCGAGCGAGGGGGAAATCCGGCGAACCGATTCGGGCTCTGAAAAATCGGCAAGCTCGAGCAGGCGGTGCACGAACGATCCGAACACGCGGCCGACAAACTCCGGAGGCTCGACCGCGGGCGGCTGTTCCATCGCGGCATCCTCGCGCACGGCCACAGGGTAAGGCGTGATCTCGGAGGCGGCCGCGATCAAGGCCTTGCGACGCGCGACGAAATCGCCGAGACCGGGAGGCGCCTCATCAGTCGGTCCTTCCCACCGACTCTCCATCGGCTCTTCGGGGAGCGCCACCGCACCCGCATCGAGATCGACGGTATCCGGATTCGGGATCGCTATTTCCTTCGCCAGGTCGTGCCAGAAGTCACCCACCCTCTCGGTGGGCGGAGGAACGGGAACCACCAGCCAGTCGCGAGCACGCGTGCAAGCCACGTAGCGAAGCCGATGCGTCTCCTCGCGAAGACGGGCCTCTTCCTTCAAGGCCAGCACGTCCCAGTCCGGCGGCTGACAGTCCTTCACGAAACCCAGGGCGATCTTCCCCTCCTCACGCAGCGGCACAGTATCGACGCGCGGAAGAAACTTGTCCAGGCAGTCGTAGAGGATGACCACCGGAGCTTCGAGACCCTTGGCCTTGTGAATCGTCATGATTCTTACGGTATGCGGATCGCCGGGGCGCGAGGACGGCAGGTCCGGCTCTTCACCCGCGCCATCGAGACGATTGGCCAGAAGAAGATTGAAACCACGCAAGGTCAGGAGGCCAAGGTCTTCGGCCTGTCGAGCCAGATGAACCACTTTCCGGAGGTTCGAAATGCGAGGTTGAGCGCGCGCGGTCGACCCGCGCTCGGCGGCGTGCAGGGCCGCGAAGATGGATGTTTCGTCGAAGAGTCTTTCGATGAGAGCGGCGGGGGGCAGTCGGGTGCGATCGTCGTGGAGACGGCGCAGGAGATGGAGCGCCCGCCTCACCTCATCCGATCCCGGCTCGGCGCCGAGGATCGTAAGATCTCGACCGGCGAACCGCCATTCGGCGATGGCTCGATCAGAGACGCCGAAAAACGAGGAACGGAGCGCGGCCACCAGGCTCGTCGCATCGGATGGATCATCGATCGCTCGCAGGACCGAATGCGTCTCCACGACCTCCGACCGAAGAAAAAAAGAGCGACCACCGTCAACCACAAACGGCACGGACGCGCGTTCAAGCGCCTGCTCAAGCGGTCGGATCTGGGTCAGCCTTCGGGCGAGAATTAGAACATCGCCGGCGCGGCTTTTCCGCGTGTCAAAGCCATCACGGACTTGAAGGGTTCCGTTCTGGGTCGCGGCCACGAAGGCAGCGATGGCACTCGCCTCCGCCTCGAGGACTGATGAATCCGCGGCGGCGGGAACGGTGAACTTCAGGGCGAGAAGACTCGTCTCATCGGGAATACTCGGACTCGGCGCCAGCGCTTCGTAGTCGGGCTGGCCGTACTGGCTCCTCTTGATGGTCGCGCTGAAGAAGCGATTCACAAACCGCAAAATCCCCGGCGTCGAACGGAAGTTTGGGGTCAGGGAAACGAGTTCGAGGCCCGGTCTGGTCTTCGCGGCTTCGCACGCCGCGGCGAAGATCGAAGCATCGGCGCGGCGGAAACGGTAGATCGACTGCTTTGGATCGCCAACCACAACGTAAGACGCAGGGCTGAGGCTCGGATCCTCTGCGGCGCTACCCGAAACGCCCGCCAGCGTCTCGATGATATCGACCTGCAGGGGATCGGTGTCCTGATATTCGTCCACGATGATCGCGCGAAACTTCCGGCGGAAATACGCCCGGAGCGAGGAGTTCTGGCGCAGCGCCTCGGCCGCCTTCACCAGAAGGTCGACATAGTCGAGAACACCCGCTTCGTTCTTCCGTCTCTCGTAAATGGACTGGACTCCCTGCAGGGCCAGCACCAGGCCGCTATAGAAAGAAGCGTTCTTCTCCTTCTCCCACCGCGCTCCGCGATCGGCGATTTCCAGCGTGATGGCGCGACACTCGTCGAAAGCTTCGTCGGCCTTCCACATCCGCTTGTGGCCCAGGCCCTTGCGGACGCGCAACGACTTCAGGGCGACGATCAGGTCCGCATGGTCAAGGGCGGCGGTCTTCGCAATCTCCGCGGACAGAGATCGAACCGCGGCGACCAGAGTGTCGGCTTCGGGTTTGCCATCGATCAGTTCGGCGGCGCGGGCAATCTTCGCGACGAACCATTCCCGTACCGGGCGCGGATCCATGGCCACCGCGGTGATGTGCGGGGCGAGATCACGCTGCCACACCAGCCGGCGGGCGAGTTTGCGAAGGGTCATAGGGTCGCCCACCGGCGATGTCTTTTCGAGCGGGATGCGCGAAAGAATCACGGCTTCGAGAAGATCGTCGCGACCGGTCAGACGATCCTGAAGCCACTCTTCCCACGCTTCTTCGAAAATGAAGTCGGCCAGTGCCTCGTCGGCCACCCGGAATCCCGGGGTCACGCCGGCTTCGATGGGGCGCTCCTGAAGCATGGCCGTGCAGAGCGCGTGGATCGTGGACACCTGCGCTCGCTCGATGGTGGCGAGGCCTTCGCTGGCGCGGGCGACGACCTCGGGATCCTTCGCCTCGGCTCGAGCCCTTTCGAGCGCATCGCGCAAGCGCAGCTTGAGCGTGGTCGCGGCGTTTTCGGTAAACGTCACCGCCGCGACCTGGTCGAGTTTCAGAAAACCGGTGAGGACGATGTTGACCATGCGATCGACGAGCAGGGTGGTCTTGCCCGTGCCGGCGCCGGCCGAGATCACAAAGCTCGTGCCGAGTTCGGCTCGAACTCTCTCCCGGACCACTGCGTCTTGAGGGATCAGGCCGCTCATGCGAATTGCTTCAGGTCCGCGACTTTTCGAGCGAGGGGATCGAAGAGACGCCGGCGTCGTTTGCGGCTTTCGAGAATCGGCGTGGGGCCGCACACCGAGGCGAAGTCGCAGAAAGTGCAGGCCGACGGTTCCTGCATGAAGACGCCGTGGCCCATGAGGTCGGTGATCCGCAGGAGAAGCGCGCGGAACGTCGCGGATGTCGCTTTCGCAGGACTGAATGCGACCTGCCGTCCCGCATTCACGTAGTCGAGAAACGCTTCGACCACTCTCTCGCCCGGAAAGATTTCCTGAGCGGCGAGGATGTAGAAGGGAATCTGCAGCTGGCGTCCACCCTTGAACAGCGACGCGTCGTTGTCGGTGGGCGCCTTGCCGGTTTTGTAATCGCGCAGGACGAGACCTCCGCCATCCGCCGCGTCGATGCGATCGATCCGGTCGATCTGTCCGGAGATCTTGAGGACGCTGCCGTCATCAAGGGCGACTTCCACCGGAAGGTCGCGATGCGGTTCGTTCGTGTTCGATCGACGATGGGGCATGCCGAAGGAAACCTCGAAATGAGCGGGCGTCGTTTTTCGCGTGCGGTAGTTTTCGGCCTCGCGCGCCAGCCAGTCGGTCAGGAGATTGAGAAAGATCTTCTTTTCGGCGCGCCAGAGCAGGACGAGACGGGGCGGCGAACCCTCCACCCACGCCTCCAGGCGTTCATCGCCCAATGCGAGAAGGCGTGTAAGTTCTTCATCGGTATTCCGGATCGGCAAAGCGCCTTGGTCACGGCGCTCGCGCAAAAACCGCTCGGCGACCTCGTGAAAGAGCGTGCCCTTCTCAAGCGGGTCGAGCTTTCGCCGCTCCTCGGGCTCGATCGCCGGTTCGAGCTTGAGGACGTACCTGAGGAAGTAGCGGAAACCGCATTCGCCGAAAGCCGCGATGCGACTGGCCGAAATCGCCTGACCGCTCTTGATGGGGTCGAGCCTCGGATCTGCATCCTGGCCCTCGATGCCCACCAGGCCGTCGAAGGGCGAAAGACGGGTGGCGCTCCGACCACGAGAGAGTTCGTGAGCCGCGCGGAGAAACGGCCGATCGGATTCGAGCCAGGAGATGGCCTGCAGGCCGTGCCGGGCCACCACCTCGGTGTCGCGCTCGCCCAAATCGATACTCAGATCCATGTCGGTGTGGCCATCTTCGTCCTCGGTCACGATCTTGTGAAGGTCGTCCGCGGTCACCGAAACACCCTTTGCGGCTTGAAGGGCCGCCATCAGGAAGAGCGAGGGGAGGCGTTCGCGGCCGGTCTGCGGGTCGGCGCGGGGATAGGAAAGAACAAGCGTCTCCTCGGCCTGGCGAAGCGTTCTCGAGAACATTCGTCGAACCTGGGCGACTCTCGTTTCAGTGGTTGGAAGCGAGAGGCCAGCGCTATGAACAAGCGCAGCCGGTTCTTCATCGAACAGACTCCGCTGGACCATCTGTTTTTGCGGAGGAGCCAACACACTTTCGTCGCTCAGGGCCTTTCGTTCCGGATCGAGCAGAAACGGATCCGGCCGGAAGACTCCGGGAAAGCGCCCCTCAACGAGGCCCAGAAGGGCCACGAACTTGAATCGCGCTCCCGACAACGCCTCGGGCGAACCCACATGAACGCCGACGCGCGATCGCTCTTCAAGCGGACGACGCTTGCGGTGGAACTGAGCCTCGATGACGGAAAGCACGCGGTCGAAGTTGACCGCGGACGACACCGTGGCGAGCGCGCCGATCTCTTCGAGGGTTTCGCAGACGAGTTGAAGCTCGGTCTCTTCGATCTGGTTCGCCGGCCGGATCCAGTCGTTGCAGAGGACCAGCAGCCTGGTGGACCACTGATCGAGGGGAAGGCGTTCGCTCGCGAAGGCAAGGCTCGTATGCAGCTTCTCCACGAGCGTCCGTAACGCGCGAGCCGCTTTGACCCGTCGCTCTCTGGAGGCGCGGTGGCCCGGCGAGATCGAATCAGCGACCTTCGATTCCTCGCGGACGAAATGATCGAGGGCGTTGCGAAAACGATCGATGCCGGAAACGACCTTGAGTTCGCGAGTGATCTGGTCGAAGACGGAAGGATGCGGCGGATCGGGATCGCCGGTCTTCTCGGGAAGGGGAACTGGCGCGAAAGTCAGAAACTCGAGCAGGGCGCCACGATCGAAATCACGCGAGCCGAGAAGTAAAAGGAACGATCGCGCGATTCGGCCGGTGGCCAGGGGCAGGGATGGGTGGAGCTTGAAAGGAATCCTGGCGCGGCTGAAGACGTCAACCACGATGGGAGAGTAAACCTCGGCCTGCGGAATCGCGACGGCCATTTCATCGAAGGGTGTTCCCTGGCGCGCGGCTTTGAGGATCAGACGCGCGATCGATCGAACTTCGCTGGCCTCACCAGGGGCGGTGACCCACGAGATTGAGGTGGGAGACGCCGGACCGAGTTGCGTCGAAACACGGTCAGGTCCACGATTGAATCCTGGGGCTTGAAACAGCGCGACCGTGAGTTTGAGAATCTCATCTCTTGAACATCCAACGATGGGCGCGAACACTGTGTTGGACCATGGGACGGTTGGGATATGCGCCTCGTCGGCGAGCGCAGAAAACGAGCCTGTGGCCCTGGACTCACCCTCGTCGATTCGATGGGCGCCGAAACGGGCGGCGAGCGATTTCAGAAATCGGAACTCGTCAGGACTCGGCTCGAGGTCGGGGGAGAGAAGCACGGTGGTCTCGGAAAGGAAGGGGGCGTCGGCGGACTCGGCCTCGGCGTAGAGCCGCGTTTCATCGAAGAATTTCGCGTCGATCTCGGAGTGGTATCGCTCGTAGATGGCGGCCACGGCGAGGATCCGTGACTGGTCCTCCGGGCTTTCGCTTCGTTCGCCTAGCCGGCGCACGGCCGAGGGTCTGATTCCCGCGGCGCGCAGGTCTTCAAGGGTTCGCGCGAGAACACGCGCCACCGGAGCTTCCGGCAGACCGGGTTTGAGGAGTTCGGGATGCGCCCCCAGGAGCTTCGCGGAAAGAAGGGCGCCATGGCCGCTCTGCCAGGCCATGAGTCCTTGGGCGTGACAGGCTGCCTCCGCCATCTTCTCGGCCAGATCCTTCGGCCGCATGGCCAAAATCGCGGCCATAGCGCGCTTTTCCCGAGCCAGGCGTCGCAGGAGGATTTGACCAGCCGACACCGAGGGGACGAGGAGCAAAGTAGGTGTAAGCGGCATGCCGATTGGGATTTCGATGATACGGCCTGCGGCTTGAGGTGAGGGTCCAAAACCCGCGAGATCTTGGGGTCTGCGGCCTGGCCGCAACGCGAGATCGCGTGCGAATGAACGGGCGTGAGTTCAACGTGTCGATCGAGGGAGTGACCCCCGAGTATGGAGCCATCCGAGGGCGAGGTGCGGCTACCGGCCGGTATCTGATCTCCTCCGATGTCGAATCAAACGCCACCGTGGCGGTGATCGGCCAGCAGATCGCCAAGGACGCATTCGGTTCGGAGAGTCCGATCGACCGCGAGATTCTGGTCCGGGGCACGCGCTTTCAGATCGTGGGCGTCATCCGTTGGCTCGGCAACGGCCAGGTGAACGACGACGAGATGGAACGCGACAACCGCAAGATCTACATCCCGATCACCACCCTCCAAAAGCAGTTCGCAGGGACCAGCGCGGTGGAGGCCATCATCTTCAAGGTCCCCGACGAGACAGCGTTGGCGCACGGAGAGACCGAGGCGAAGGCGCTTCTGAAGCGCGCGCACCGGGGAATCTCCGATTTCCGCGTTCAGAACATCGGGGAAGAAATCGTCCGCGTTCGCAAGGAGATTGACGTGATCATCGCGAGCTGGACCATTGTTCTCGCCTCGATCGCCGGCATCTCTTTGCTGGTGGGCGGCATCGGCATCTTCTCGCTGATGCAGATCGCCATCTCGGAGCGCCTCTTCGAGATCGGCCTTCGCAAGGCCACCGGCGCCAGCGATGGAGCCATCTTTTTTCAGTTCCTCATTGAATCCGTTTCTCTTTCGGTGGTGGGTGGCGCGATGGGAGTGGTTCTGGGGAGCGCCATCACGGTTCTCGCCGGTCAGGCCTTTGAGGACGGATTGAGCATTTCACCGCTCGGCCTGGGGCTCTCCGCGGCCTTCGCGATCATCATCGGTCTCTCCGCGGGATTGTTCCCCGCGCTTCGCGCGAGTCGCCTGACGCCGGTGGAGGCGATTCGGGGCTAGCCTTGCCAATCAAGGATCGGCCGTGGCGGAGACTTTGAGGAGTCGCTGCCGAACTGCTCCCACGAGGTAGAGACTCCCGGCGACCACCACGGTCTCATCGGGCCGCGCGATACGGGCGGCCCTCAATAAGGCCAGGCTTATGGAGGGCTCTTCGATCACCCGCTTGCCCAAAGCGAGGCCCAGCTCGGCAATCTGCCCGGTCTTTGAAGCGCGTTTCATTCGCACCCGTGTCGCGATCACGAGCCTGGCCCTCGGAAAAAGCTCATCCGCCATCTCCCGAACGTGTTTGTCGCGCATGGCCCCAAACACCAGGATATGCGGGGTTTGGGTCTCTTTCAGATGCTTGGCCAGGGCCCTGGCGCCCGCCGGATTGTGGGCCCCATCCAGGAGGAACGGCGGACGTCCCTCGATACGCTCCAGCCGGCCCGGCCAGATAGCGCGGCTCATCGCGGCAACCGCGTGGCCGAGGTCAAACTCGACTCCGGAAACCGACAGGGCCTCGAGCACGCGGATCGCCACCACGAGATTTGTGCGCTGATGGGCGCCTGGAAGGGATCTCATCGAGGCGTAGCGCCCAAGAGTTGTCCGCACATTCAGCCCCTCGGCGACACCGCGTACGATGACTCCGAGGAACGCGGGCACGTGCCGCGCGTGCTTGATTCGGGCCACCTCGATGATGGCCTGCTCCGCCTCGCGAGCCATGGGCCCAACCAGCACGGTTCGGTTCCTGCGCACCACACCCGCTTTCTCACGGGCAATGGCGGAGAGCGTCCGGCCGAGATGCTCCTCGTGATCGAAGTCAATGCTCACGATGGCGGACACGAGGGGTGAGGCCACGTTCGTGGCATCCAGGCGGCCCCCCAGGCCCACTTCGAGGACGGCGATTTCGACGCCACTCCTTTGGAAGTAGAGGAAGGCCACCGCGGTCAGAATCTCGAAATGGTTCGGGTGAGCGTTGATGGCGCCCCTTCGAATCAGCCGCTCGGCGTGATCGCGAACCTCCAGAACGAGCCGCTCGAAGTCGGCATTCCCGATATTCCGGCCGGAAACGGTGATTCGCTCGCGGATATCGATGAGGTGAGGTGAGGTATAGCGACCCACTTTCATGGAGGCTGCCCGCAATGCTTCGTCGAGGTAGGCGCTCACCGACCCCTTGCCGTTGGTGCCCGCGATGAGGACGCTTTTGAACGACCGCTCCGGATGCCCCAGTTCGCGCACCAGCGCCCGCATGGTTCGGAGGCCGAATTTCTGGCCCAACCAGGACCTGGATCGGAGATATTCGCGCGCGGTCAAGAGGGCCGGGATACTAGTCGGCCAACCCGAGATGTGGAAAAGTGGACGAATTTGTGGAAAACTGGGGGGTCATGTTCGCGGGAAGCTTCGAATGCCGAATGGATCGCCAAGGGCGCGTCGCGGTCCCTCCGGCCTTCCGGCGAAAGATCGAAGATGAAGGCGAGTCGTTTGTGCTCACGTTCTTCGATGACGCCATCGCCGGATACCCGCGTGGAACGTGGCTGTCGCTCGAGAAGCAGGTCCTCTCGCTTCCGGCATTCTCCAAGAAAGCCCGGTCGCTTTCGCGCGTTCTCGCTTCGCGGGCCCATGAGTCGCGGCTCGACTCCCAGGGTCGGATTCTGGTGCCGCCCGCCCTGCGCCGACTCGCGGGTCTCGATCGGGACGTGGTGATTATCGGAGCCATGGACCGGTTTGAAATCTGGCCGCGGAACAAATGGAGCGCTTTCGCGAGCGAAGCCGAGGCCCTTCTGGACGCGGCATCCTCGGAGCTTAGCTTGGCTCGTTCGGGCCCTTCCACAGTCCAAGCCTAGGTTCCCACTCGCTTTCGCGAGTCTCCAGTTGACAGTTCGCCGGTCCTGGCCTAGAGTCGCTGTGGAAAATATTGGCCAAAAGTGGTCGGTCTGGGGAGGACATGCTGCGCGGTAACCATCCTGCACGAATAGACGACAAGGGCCGTCTCAAAATTCCCTCCGCGTTTCTGGGCGCGTTGATGGAATCGTCTCGCGACTTTTTCGTCACCTCCATCTCGGGCGAGTTCGTGCGGATCTACCCGCTTCAAGCATGGACCGAGATAGAAAAACGTCTCGCGGCCATGCCCCAGGCCCACCCCGCGCGTCAGCGTTTTCTGGAGCGCGTGAACTTCTTCGGACAGGTGGCTCAAGTCGACGCGCAGGGTCGGATTCTGATTCCACAGATCCTGCGAAAAATGGCGTCTATGGAGGGCGATGTGGCCGTCCTCGGTCAACAGAATCACGTGGCGGTGTGGAACTCGAAGCGCCTTGAAGAGAGACTTTTCGAGAAAGAGCCATTCACCGAAGCGGACGCGAAGCAGCTCGCGGAGTTTGGGATCTGATGTGGAACCGAAGACCATGGACGCGCTCGCCGGCCGGGGCGCCGCGACCACGCCGCACCCGCACCCGCCGGACACCGCCAGCCATGTTCCAGTCCTTCTTCGCGAGATTCTGTCATTCGCGCCAAACCCAGCAAGGCGCATTCTCGATGCCACCGTGGGGCTTGGCGGGCACGCCCACGCCCTTCTCTCTCAGCATCCCGAGGCCTCTCTTATCGCTTTCGATCGCGACGAGCGAGCACTCGAGTTCGCGTCTGGCCGGCTTTTGCCCTTTGCCGGGCGCGTCGAACTTCGGCACGGAGACTTTCGAGACGGACTTCGAGGGATCGCCGCGGAGAGCCTCGGTTACGCGATCGCCGATCTGGGCCTCAGCTCGCTTCAACTCGACGCTCCGGAGCGCGGTTTCAGTTTCCGGTTCGATGGCCCCCTCGACATGCGCATGGACCAAAGGGGCGGGCGGAACGCCTCCGACATACTCAACACCGCTTCGGAAAAGGAGCTCGAACGCATCCTCACCGAATTCGGCGAGGAGCCGAAGGCTCGGGCCATCGCGCGCTCCATCGTCATGGAAAGGAGAACGCGAACGCGCTGGACGACGAGCGCCTTCGCCAGCCTGGTTCGTCGCGACGCCCGCGGGCGCCCCGGCCTTGACCCGTCGACCCGGGCGTTTCAGGCGCTTCGAATCGCCACAAACTCCGAACTGCAGGGTCTGGACACCGGCCTCGAGCGCCTCGCCCACCTTCTGCGTCCGGGCGGCCGACTCGCGGTCATCGCCTTCCACAGCCTGGAAGACCGGATCGTGAAAAACGTGTTCCGGTCTCTCAGGAAATCGGGAGGTTTTGACTTGGAGACGCCCAAGCCCGTGGTCCCGCAGGAAGATGAGACGAAGGCCAATCCTCGGGCCCGTAGCGCCAAGCTGCGGGTGGTGGCGAAACGCGAGCCGAGAACCGCGGAGACGCTTTTGTGAGAGTCGACCGGATCCACGCCGTCCACGTCGAGGACTCGATCGACAACCGGCGCGTGGTGCGATCCCGCGACGATCGCATGTCGAAGGACCTGCTCTGGATTTTTGGCGTTGTCCTCGTCCTTCTCGGTCTCTTCGTTGCATACGGTTGGCCCCGCGCCGCGTTACGCGACACCGGCTCCACCGCCGGAAAGCTGCAAAGGGAGCAGGAAAAACTGCGGGAGCAGAACCGTGAGCTTCAGCTGGAAAGAGCGGCCCTCCAGGATCTGAAGCGCGTTCAAATGATCGCCACGGATTCGCTGGGCCTGCAGCCGCCCCCCTCCTCGAACGTGATTGTGGTGGAGCGTCCGCAGAATCTTCCGAAGGACTCGCGGGTGGCCGTGAAGGCGGTCCCCGGGGGGTCACAACAGTGAGAGTCGAACGATACGACTCGCTTTCTCCCAAGTCCGGACTGGCCTCACCCGGGAACGCAGTGGCCGCCGCGCGAAACAACGACCTGCGCCTTTACTTCGTGGCCATGTGCGGCACGGTCTGGGCCCTGGCCATCGTGGCTCAGCTTTTCCACGTCCAGGTCCTGCGACACCGGTTTTATTTGAAGGAGGCGCAGCGCCAGTCCGATCGAACCATCACGGTCAAAGCGAGACGTGGCACCATCGTAGACCGCAACGAGCGGCCGTTCGCGATCTCGGTGGACGCCCCCAGCATTTACGCGGACCCTTCGGTCATGCGCGAGCCAAGGGAGGCGGCGCGCGCCCTCGGCCGCGCCCTGGGATATTCGGCGGCCGAGCAGAAGGAACTTCTGGCCCTCCTCCGGCAGGACCGGTCCTTCGTGTGGATCAAGCGCCAGGTCGACCCGGCGATCGCAAGAGCCGTGCGGGAGTTGCGTCTCGAAGGCGTGGGCTTTGAGACCGAGAGCCGAAGGTACTACCCGAAGCGCGACTTGTTGGCGC
>JANLWV010000454.1:0-23678 GCA_031364765.1 Vicinamibacteria bacterium | reverse complement strand
GGCGTCGTCCCGCAGCACCCGCCCACGAGATTGAGCCAGCCGCCCCGGACAAAGTCGGTCATGGCGGCGGCCATAGTCTCGGGCGTCTCGTCGAAACCGCCGAACGCGTTCGGCAGGCCGGCGTTTGGATAGCAGCTCGTCCGCACCGAGGCGATGTGGGAAAGCTCCTCCATGTACGGTCGCATCTGCGCGGCGCCGAGCGCGCAGTTGATCCCGACCGAGAACAGGGGGAAGTGGGAGACCGAGTTCCAGAACGCTTCGATGGTCTGGCCCGAAAGCGTGCGGCCGCTCTGGTCGGTAATCGTCACCGAGAGCAGAACGGGAACACGCGAACCACGCTCCTCGAAGATCTCCTCGATGGCGAAAAGCGCGGCCTTCCCGTTCAGGGTGTCGAAGACGGTCTCCACGAGAAGCACATCGGAACCGCCGTCAAGGAGTCCGCGCACCTGATCGCGGTAAGCGAGCTTCACGTCGTTGAAGGAGACATCCCGAGCGCCGGGATGGTCAACGTCCCGGGACATCGACGTGGTCCGGTTGGTCGGCCCGATGGCTCCGGCGACGAACTTGGGCCCGACTCCCCCGTCCGCGAGATAGGCGTCAATCGCCGCCCGGACCCGTCGCGCGCCTTCGAGATTCAACTCATAGGCGATCGATTCGAGACCGTAGTCGGCCTGCGAAATCGCCTGAGCGCTGAAGGTGTTGGTCTCAATCAAGTCCGCCCCGGCATCAAGGTAAGCGCGGTGGACCTTCTCGACCACGTCGGGTCGAGTGAGGATCAGAAGGTCGTTGTTGCCCTTGAGGAGCCTCTTGACGTCCTTGAACCTTTCTCCGCGAAAGTCCTCCTCGGAGAGACTCTCCCGCTGAAGCATGGTCCCCATCGCCCCATCGATGATGGCGATGCGCTGGGAGCAAAGTTCGTCGAGCGTCGAGGCCAATTTCATGACAGCGGGAGTCTACGACTCCACCCGTTCATCCGGTTAATCGGATGGAGAAAGCGTCATACGGAGGCAAACGTGAGACGCGAACGCCAGCCAGGTTCACTCTCTGTCTCGCCTGCCAGAGGTCGTAGTTGTGCTGGAGAGCGAGCCAGCTCTCCGGCGACCGGCCAAGAGTCTTCGCGAGGCGCAGGGCCATCTCCGGACTGATAGCGCTTACGCCGGGACGACGGAAAGCGGACGGGGGCTTCGCTCGCTGCGGCGGGGTCGGGTTCGGGTTCGGGGTCGCGATTCGCCGCGGTCGGGATCGGGATCGGAGGACCGATCCGCGGCTCTGAACCAAGCGTAGGCCGGATTCCTGATTGGCTCCGCTGCGCGGACCCAATCCAGAGCAAAGTCGCTGGCGCTCGTTTGTCACTCCGGCCGAAGCGCACGGGGGCCTGGGGGGCTGAGCAGGAAGGCCGTGCTGGGTTTGCGGCCCCCCAGCTCAACGACGACTGGCGGAAGCGCGTGGGAATCGAACCCACCCCTCCGGGGAGACCCCGGACGTCAGCGGCTTTGAAGGCCGTGCAGGTCACCAGACCCGGCTCACTTCCACGATCGCCATTGGAGCATAGCCTTGGCACGTAAAGCCACCCGCGCCTCCCGCGCGGACAGAAAATGGGGCAGAATCACCGCTAGGTGTCCGACCACTCATCCTCGAAGGCGATCTTCTACGCGCTGATCGCAAACTTCGGCATCGCGGTCTCGAAACTCCTGGCCTTCCTTTACACGGCCTCGGGATCGATGCTCGCAGAATCGATCCACTCGTTCTCGGACTGCGCCAACCAGGTCCTGCTCTTCATAGGAATCAGGCAGTCCAAGCGTCCCCCAAGTCGCGAGCATCCCCTGGGCCACGGCAAGGTCACGTACTTCTGGAGTTTCGTGGTGGCCCTGCTCCTCTTCACCATGGGCGGCCTCTTCTCGATCTACGAAGGCTGGCACAAACTCCATTCGCCGGAGCCGGTTTCCGGGCTCTGGGTGGCGCTCATCGTGCTCGCGGTTTCCATCCTTCTCGAAGCGGGATCGCTCGCCGGATGTCTGAAGGAGATCACCAACGTTCGGGGCGAAAGGCCCCTCAGCTACTGGCTCAAGAACACCCGCAACGCCGAGCTCGTGGTGGTCCTGGGCGAGGACATCGCCGCCCTCATCGGCCTGGCCCTGGCGTTCGGTTTCGTCAGCCTCACCGCCATGACCGGAAACCCTCAGTTCGACGCCCTCGGATCCATCAGCATCGGCATAGTGCTCATCGCCGTGGCCCTCTTCATCGCGGTGAGGATCAAGGGCCTCATCGTCGGTCGCTCCGCGGAGGAGGATGTCGAGAACGCAATCCGCGCGGAGATCGATCAGGACCCGGCGATCGAGAAGCTGCTGAACGCCATGACCATGCAGTTCGGCCCCCAGGTCATGCTGGCGGCGAAGGTTCAGATGAAACCCGGCGTCTCGATCGAACAAGCGGTCGCGCAGATCAACAGGCTTGAAGCGCGGATCAAGCAGAAGTTTCCGGAAATCGCCTGGTGCTTCATCGAACCAGACAACGCAGACTGACGCTGAGGGACGGCGCGAAGCTGCGCCAACCCGCCCTACAACCCGTCGTACTTCGGACCGCCCCCGCCTTGAGGCGTGACCCAGGTGATGATCTGGTACGGGTCCATGATGTCGCAGGTCTTGCAGTGGACGCAGTTTGAGAAGTTGATCCGCAGCTTCAGGGACTTCGGGTTTCCGTCGTTCTTGGGCACCATCTCGTAGACCGCGGCCGGGCAGAACTTCTCGCAGGGGTTGCCGTATTCCTCGCGGCATTTCGTCTCGCAAATGTTTGGATCGGCCACGTGGAGGTGTGCGGGCTGGTCTTCGTCGTGGATCGTGCCCGAGTGGAAGACATCGGTCAGACGATCGAACGTGAGCTTGCCGTCCATCCTGGCGCGCTGGAAGAAGTCGCGGTTCGTGCCGGCTCCGTATCGGTCGATCAGCTTCTCCATGTCGGCGTAGCCGCCCGAAGGCTTGAGCGGATCGATCAGTCCCCGACCGCCGGTCGCCATCAGCAAGCCGGTATTGATGATGCCGCCCAGGAAACCGTGCTTGAAGCCCTGGTGGAAGTTCCGGACCTGGTAAAGCTCCGCCTTCACCGACGAGTCGTTGACCCTGTCTTCAAAGCCCTTCAGCACCCCGGCGGACCAGTCGTTGTGCTCCAGGGCTTCAAGCGCCGTCTCCGCCGCGAGCATGCCCGTCTTGATGCCGAGGTGAATGCCCTTGAGCCGCATTGCGTTCAGGAAGCCCGCGGCTTCGCCGATCAGCAGCAAACCATCGGCGTAGGTCTTGGGAATTGAATACCAGCCGCCCTCGCTGATGGCACGCGCGCCGTACTTGAGGAGCTTCCCGCCCAGAAGCAGCGAGGCTACGCGCGGATGCGCCTTCATCTTCTGGAAGAGGGCGTGCGGGTCGAGAAACGGATCGTGGTAGTCGAGACCCACCACGAGGCCCAGCGAGATCTGGGTCTCGGAAAGGCCGTAGATAAAGCCTCCGCCAAAAGTCTCCCATCCGAGCGGCTCGCCCATGGTGTGGATGACTTCGCCCTTCGGCATACGGCCTTTCGGTACTTCCCACAGTTCCTTGATGCCGATGGTGTAGACCATCGGGAACCTGCCCACGTCGAGTTTCAGCCTCGAGATCGCGGTCTTGGTCAGACTCCCCCGCGCGCCCTCGGCCAGAATCGTCACCTTCGCCCGGATGTCGACGCCCGCCTCGTAGTTCCCCTTCTTCCTGCCGTGTTTGTCGATCCCCTTGTCCCCGGTACGAACACCGACGACCCGGTCGCCCTCGTACAGCAACGAGGCTGCCGGAAAACCGGGCAGGCAATCGACACCGCGCTTCTCGGCCTCACCGAAAAGCCACTTCACCAGGTGGCTCAGGCTGATGACGTAGTTTCCATGGTTCCGAAGCGGAGGCGGCGTGATCGGGAGGCGGAACTTCCACTCTTCAAACAGGTACTCGACGCTGTCCTTGGTGACCTTGGCCCCGAGCGGCGCCCTGGTCTCGAAGTCTGGGATCAGCTCGCGCAGCGACGACGGATCGAGCACGGCGCCCGAGATCGAATGAGCGCCGAACTCCGCTGCCTTCTCGATCACCATGACCTGTGCCTCAAGGGGCGCCACGCCCGGACGCTTCGCGCGCTCGGCCAGAAGGTCTTTGAGACGAATTGCCGCGGCCAGTCCAGCCGGGCCGCCGCCCACGATCAGGACATCGGTTTCGAGCGTGTCGCGTTCCTGAGTCATGGTGGGGCTGATTCAACCACAGCCCAGGTCTCCCCCGGTCACCGCCGCTGTCGGCCCTCAAAAGGACGGGAACGCTGCGACTAGGCTTTGCCGCCTCTCGAAGCGAAATCGAGGAAACGTTCCGGACTCACCCGGACCGCCGCTCCCGTGGGACAGGCCCTCACACACGCCGGACCGCCCGAGAGATCCTTGCACATGTCGCATTTCACCGCATGCTTCGACAGATCGTGATCCTTGGATTGTTTTTCCTTCCCGGGCTCAGGACCCACACCCAGGGTCAGCCAGCTCAACAGGCTGGGCCGCCGGCGCTTGGGATCGATGGGCGCCATCTGGATGACGCCGTAGGGGCAGTTCTGCTGGCAGTTCCCACAACCGATGCACGTGTCGGCTATGAAGACCTCGCCGTTTTGAGAACGATGGATGGCGTCGGGCGGGCAGTCTTTCATGCAGTGCGGGTGCTCGCAGTGGCGACAGGACGTGGGCACGTGGACCTGGGCCAGGCTCGGTCCGGCTTCCCGATCGAGGCGAGACGTGCCCTCGTGAACGTCAGCGCAGGCCTTCTCGCAGTTGTTGCACCGCACGCAGAGCGACTGATCGATCAGAAGAACGTCGGTCGCTTCACCGATGCCCTGCTTCATCAGGAACGCGATCAGGCTCCCCGATTCGATCTGCTCGGCCATGGCTTCGTTGGCCCGGAGGCGATCCATGAACTGGGCATCCAGAGCGCCCCGCATCGCCGAGTTGCGGGTCAGGACGTCGGTGAAACGCTGGGCCTCCAGGACGATGGTCTCGGTAGCGACTGCGGCGCGTACCGTCGCACTGCGCGGCTTGTCCGACATGAGCGCCATCTCGCCCACGTAATTCCCCGCGGCCACGTACGACAGGACCAGATCCTTGCCTCCAATCTGCCGGGCGATGGTCACCGATCCCCGCCGGATCAGATGGAGCCCGTCGGGAGCGTCACCCTCCGTGAACAAAGCTTCGCCGGGAGAAAACCGCTTGATCTTCGCGCCCTGGACGAGGAAGTTGAGATCGACTTCGGAGAGGCTTCCGGCCACGTAGTTGCGGACGGCCCGCTTGAGAGACACTTCGTCGATCTCGCGCCGCACTGAGTCGACGGAGGCCATGAGCTTCAGCATCGAGCGGCGAGGCGTCTCGACCAGAATGCAGCCGGGACCGGCCTTCACCGTGGTCGAACGACGACGCCCGGAAATCAGACCCATTTCTCCAAAGAACTCGCCCTCGCCGAGGGGAACCTGCATGGGCTCACCCTTCGGCCCCTTGACATCCACCAGAACCATCCCTTCTACAATCGAGAAGAAAGAGTTGGTGTAGTCGTTTCTCGCGAAGATCGTGTCGCCTTCGCGGGGGGCCAACAGGTCGCTGTCGATCAGGAACTCGCGAAGCTGGAGGGTGGTGACCCCGGAGAACAGGGGAACAGCCTGGATGCGGGCCAGGCCTTCGGAAACCGAGCCGAGGCTCGGCACACTCCTGAACTTCTCCTTGAGCAGCGGTTCGTCCGCGGCCTCCACCGGTCGGCCGAGGATGTGCTCGACCACCTCGTACCCCTGGTTCATGGCCTGCTTGATCAGCGGGCACCCCCCCAAAGCGCCGACGATGAACATTCCGGGCACGTTGGACTCGTAGCGATCGGTCAGGCGGGGAACCGCCGTGCGGTCCTTGCTGGGGAACTCCACGCCGAAAGCCTCAACCAGGGCCCGGGGCGGAGATGCGCCGAGGCGCGCGATGACGCGGTGACACGGAATGGCTTCCGCACCCTGCGGCGTGATCGCCGAGTACACCGCCGGGAACGGACCGTCTGAGGCCTCGACCTTCTCCGTCCGGGTCCCGATACGCAGCTCCAACTTTCCGTCCTTGACCGCAGCCTGCACGAGACTGATATTGCCGTCCTTGACCCCGACAAACTCGTCGTTACGGTTGATGAGGATCACGCGATTCTGCTTGGCCAGGGCCAGCGCGTTCTCGATCCCGGCGTCCCCGGCGCCCACCACGATAATGGTTTCGTCGGAGTACTCCTCCGGATCGTCGAGCTGATACTGAACGACGCTCAGGTCTTCGCCGGGGGTGCCCAGCTTGCGGATGTTGCCCTGCATGCCGATGGCGAGAACCACATTCTCCGCCTCGATGCTCTGGCCCGAACCAAGGCCGAGCTGAAACTCCCCCTGCCTTCCTTTTATGCTGGCCACGTGGGCGCCGTAGCGGACGTCGACTTTGTAGTGGTCCAGTTCCTCGCCCCAGTGTCCGAGGACCTCCTCACGCGTGCCGGCCGCGAAAGTCATCGGACTTCTGAGGGGCAAAACGCCTGGCTCGGCCATGACGTGCTTCCCCTTCTGGTATTTCTGCAGGGTGCCGGAATAGATCGGCCCCGACTCGAGAAGCACATGAGACACGCCCAGCTCCGCGGCGTGCCCGGCGGCGGAAAGACCGCTCGGCCCGGAACCTATGATCGCAATCTTGAAGCGTTCGGTCATGTTTTTTCCTATGAGCCTGGGCGGGGGTCGGCCAGAAGAGCGCGGAATTCCTGAAGGCGCGCCAGGAATTCCGCCGGCTGGTAGTTCTCGTCGTTCGACAGAGGAGCGCGAAGCGAGAGCAGTCCCCGGCTTACGGCCGCGGCGTCCTTCACGAGGCCCCTCTTGTTCATGTAGTTCAGGACGCTTCCGATCGCCATCACCGACTGCTCGGCGGCCGCGAAATCCTTGTAGTGGCCGGAGAGACCCTCGTCGATAAGGGCCAGACTCACGCCTCTCAGCCTCGAATCATCGAAGGGGTCCGTGGCGATTCTCTCCGCCGCAGCCTCCGCCAGTGTCCTGACTTCTTCCGCTACCGCCCCGACCTCACCGTCTCCCGCCACCGCGCGCTGCAGCCTCCGCGCCAGCCCGCCGAGTGACTCGGCAGAGGCTGGATCCACCTGGCTCAGAATGGCGCGCAGCATCAGCAGGCTCGAATCGTTGAGGCGCGCGGTGCCAGGGCCCGGACTCGCCCCAAAACCCGTCTTCGCCGTCCAGCGCTTCTGCGACATCGGGTGATGACAGCCGTGGCAGTCGAACAGAACGAGCTCCGGGAAGAGGCCGTCCCGGCCCCGGGTCGGACTCCTGAGAATCTCCATCGTCTCCGCCACCGCGAGGGCCTGCCCGATCGCCCACACCTTGACCCCGTTCCACGGGCCCTTGCGAGCCTCGTAGTCGGCGTCCACGGTGAAGTGTGACGGGCCGAGGTGGGAGAACGTCTCGAGTTCGAAACTCAGGCGAGGGTGCCCCGCCCCCATGATTCGATGGGTCACCAGTCGGTCCGCGTTGCCGAAATGGCAGGAGAGGCACAACCGCGCCCGCTCCACCGGCCGGTCGGTGGGATAGAGGCCGCTCGCGATGTTCTGCGAGTGGGTTCGGCCCGGCGCGGTATGGGGCGCAATCCAGCGGGCCGCGGGACCATGACAAGCTTCACACGAAACTCCATCCATCACCTTGGCGCGCTCTCCCCTAAGCCCCGGAGGAGGATTGTGGGCGTGGCAGTCGAGGCAGATCCCGGCCTTGTCGGGAGATTCCTTGAGTCCCAGGTTCTGCGCGATCTTCTTCGATTGCGCGTTCAGCAGCAGGCGGGCGGCCCCGGCGTGCTTGTCGATTCGCAACCAGGTGACATATTCGTTCTGCCTGACGCGGGAACCCGGCCATTCCGCGATCGAGCCATGGCAGAGGCTTGAAGCGCAACTCACCACGCCCAGGGTCCGGTCCTTCGACTCATACGGCAGCAGGCGGGGCCTGAAGGCTGCGGGCTTGGAGTCCTCACGTGCGACAACCAGGAACGGCGCGCCGGCCAGAAGGGCGCCGGTCAGGAATCCCGAACCAAATCGCCGACGGAGGCGTTTCATCCGATTGCTTGCTTCTTCGTTCTTCACTTCTGTTTCGGGCCTCCTGCCTGGGACGAACCAACCCGCTCGGTCCGGGCAGCGTGGCTCGTCACATCAATTCGCATGTTGGAGGGCGCCATCCCCACCGCCCCGGTCTGGAGTTCGGCCAGGCGTTCGACGCGGATGACCGTGCCCTCAACCGAATGGCTCAGCCCTTGTGCCTTGAGGATGAGATCCAGGACCTGATCCCACGGGACATCCTTCACGCTCAGGCTGACTATGCCCTCGATTCTCGGATCCACGATGATGATGCGCCCGGAGATGTCGGACAAGAGCCGGAACAGGCCGGCAATTTCGCCCTCCTTGAAATCCAGACTGATCGGATGCCCGATGAAGGTCGAGTTCGGTCCGTCCGCATTGGCCGGGGTGATGGGCGGTGCAGGCTCCTGCGGGGTGGTTACCGCTTCCGGGCCGGCGTTTTTGGCCGCGGCTTCGACCCCGACGGGCGCCGCAACGCCCTCCCCGAAAACGATCGAAGCGCCGGTCGCGTCCGGAACCACGTGATAAGGGGTCGGGCCGGCAAGGTCGAGAACGAGACGGGTGACCCGTGTCGGAACGGCGGAGAACTGGGCAAGCCTGAGCCGTCTGACCGGGCCCACCCCCGCGGGAAGGCTGTGGGCGGGCGCGGCCATGACATCCGCGAAGTCGACCACGAGACGGTCCGGGTTCGGGAGGAGGAACGTTGCCGGGCGTAGCGCGCCATTGCCCTCGACACGGTAGCCAACCCGATCATCGGCGAGCCGGGTCACACCCACAATCCGGTTGGCCCGCGGTGGCGACTCATCCGCCGGGCCTTCAAGGACAGGGTGCGGGGCCGCCGCCAATCCCGTGGTCCTCCCTGATGACGTTGGAGTTTGCCGGTCGGTCGACGCCCCCTCGCGCGAGTTTCGTCCGGGCGAGACCGGAGCCGGCACGAAGCTCGATATGTCCACCGAATCCGTCACCGTCCACGGAATCCCATCCGGCTTGAGGTACATCTTCTGCATCTCGACACGAGTAAACGGCCGCGACCCGATTCGGCCCATCACGGCGATCTGTCCACCGGTTTCGTCCACCGCGCGGTCGCGGTCAAGGCCTTTGGACAAGGAGATGGCCGGAGAGTCGGTGCGCCGGCTCGCGATGAGTTGGGGTTTCGGAT
This sequence comes from Vicinamibacteria bacterium, assembly GCA_031364765.1. GTDB lineage: Bacteria > Acidobacteriota > Vicinamibacteria > Fen-336 > JAGNNV01 > JAGNNV01. The sequence goes on along the minus strand of JANLWV010000454.1, from coordinate 14,369 downwards.
CGGGTGAGAACCCGTAGAACTTCGGCTGGCTCGAGGGCGAGGTCAACTGCACGACGCGAAGTCCGTTCTGACCGTCCGCCACATAGGCAAACAAGGACGCGTTCGTCGAGGCGACGATGACGTCCCGGGCGTCATTGATGGCCCCGCCGGCCGTGAAAGTCTGGACGAGCCGCGGCTCTTCCGCACGTTCCACGTCCACGATGGCGATCCCCTGCTTCCCGGCGGCGACATACGCGTAGGTGCGGGCCACGTAGATCCGGTTCGCGTCGACCAGGGGGATCGCCGGCCCCTCTCCGCCAACCAACCGGGCCTTCTCCGGGATGGTCACATCGATCACCCGGAGCCCGGTTCGGTCGGTGATAAAGAGATAGCGGAACTGGAGTGCCGAGGCCCGAACGCCCTTGAGGTCGACGACCGACGCCACCCGGGGTTTAAGCGGCTGGTCGACATCGACAATGACGAGGCCCCGGTCCGCCGCGATGTAGAGATAGTGACCGCCCACGGTGATGTGTCGGGCTCCGGTGAGAATGCCCCCCGGGTTCCAGGTCAAGGCTCGATCGAGCGAATTGTTTCGGGGTTCCAGGTCGGCGAACGTATTCACGTTGACCAGAATCAGACCTTCGACCGAGTCCACCACAAACGCATAGTTGTAGATCGGATGGAAAGGCTGTTCCTGGTTCGTGATTCTCATCAGCGCGCCCCGGTTGCGGTTTGGAGCCACCGGCTGATTGGTGGGGAGCGCCATGCAGGTGGCGTTTTTCGAAGCCACGTGCGCGTTGTGCCCGAGGCTGGAGAACGGAGCGGTGATAATCCGCTGGGACACGCCCTTGTTCGCGATCGAGGCCACGTCATAGACGCGGAACCCGCCCTTGCCTTCGGCCACGAAGAGATACTCACCGCGGAGTTGCAGGCAGGAGGCTTCACCCGCCGTGCGGTGGGAGTGGGCCTCCTCCAGTTGTTGCCCGCGTTTCTGATGTTGGGCGAACCAGTCGGGATAGGCATACCGCTGCAGGTAGCTTCCAATGACGGTCTGCGGCTCCTCCCACTCCGTCACCTTCACCCCGGTCACGTGGCCGGTGGATCCCACGTACGCGCTGAAGCCAACGAAGTTCAGGAAGTTCGTTCCCTGAAGCAGGAGCTGAGCCATGATCGCGTTGTTGTCGCCCCGGGCGGCCACATGGCAATCCGTGCAGGTCTTGGTTTCGGTGGTGCGTTCGGTGTGCGCGTAGTGCGGGGCAAACGCCTGCGACGAATATCCCGAAGACGAGATGGGCGGCTGCTGGACGTAGATCCGCTCGCGATTGATGTTGGTGGACGAGAGGACGAGAGCCGAGGACGAGCGCACGGGCGCAATCCGATTCCCCTTCACGCCGCCGTGACGACCGAGCTGAAATGCGTCGTCACGGGCGACCTGGGGGTTGTAGGTGGCGTAATTTCGGGTCTCGCCGCCCTCGAAGTGCTTGCGATCGGTCTTCCAGTTGGCCTCGATGGGCAGATGGCAGCCGGCGCAGGTGGTCGTCCACGACGTGTGACACGAGTAACAGGTCATCTTGTCGTCAGAGTGCGCGTAGTTGGTCGAGGGGATTCCGCTCCCCCAGGTCTGCGACAGGCCGGCGCGCATGGTCTTGGCCCGAGCCGCCTTGGGGTTGTAGTTCGGGTGAAGCGGATTCACGGAATCCTTGACCAAATGCATCTCCCATTCCAGTTCCGGGTCGACCGCCGAACGCTGATAGAGCTTCCCTTCGCGCCACTCGAAGCGCCTGCGCCCGTCCTGGGTGCGCATGAGCTTCAAATCCCGGCCGGCCGGAGGAGCCGCGGGCCCCGAGGTGAACAAAGTCGGGTACTGGCTCGCCGTGCCGTGGCAGTCTCTGCAGTCGACCTCGATGGCCGCCGCCACCTCGCCGTAGATGTGACCGTTTCCGTGCGCGTCCTGGGCGAAGTGGCAATCGACGCACTGCATCCCCTTCTCCATGTGAATGGAGGCCAGGTGCACCGCCTTCTGGAACTTCTTCGGGTCGTCATCGCTGACCGCCTGGCCCGCCGCATCCAGGAGCGTGCCCTTGCGATCGCGCTTGAAGACCGCCCGGAAGTTCCAGCCGTGGCCGTGATAGTCGGCGAACTGGGTGTCTTTCAGTTTCGCGTTGAGCAAGGACACATCCTTCAGGAATTCCGGATCGCCCCACTTGCCGCGGATGGAGGCTCCTTCCGGGTTGCGGTCGAGAATCTCACGGGCTTCTTTGGCGGTCGGGTACTTCTGTTTCTCGGGCCACATCTGCGGAGCATCCGACTCATAATCCCACATGATGTAGCCGTAGAACGTATTGACGAAGACGTTGGGCTGATGCATGTGGCACACCATGCACTGGGACGAAGGGATGGCGCGCGTGAACTTGTGCTCGAGGGGATGACCGCTCTTCCCGTGGGGAATGGTGGGATCGTCGGTCCGGGTTTGCCCGGTGTTGCCGAAATTCGCGTAGGGACCGGAGTGTTTCGGGTCCCGGTCGTTCGCGTAGATCGAGTGACAGGCGGTGCATCCGGAAGAGCGGTAGTCGCCCGGCTGGTCGTTGGTTCCGAGGAACCACAAGTGCGGATCGTTGAGCCGCGTCTTGGTCATGTTCAGGACCGGGACCGAGATGCGACTGCCGGTTCCCGGCCCGCGATTCGACTGCTTGAGGTCGGGGCGCCCGGGCTCGTCAAGCTTCTGGAGCGCTCCGGAACTGTTCGGCAGGCCGATCTCCGGAAACTGAGAGGAGATGACCCGCCCGCCACGCTCGAACACCCGGAACACGTCACCCGGGGGGATGGTCTCCCATGCGGGCAGCGGGGCCAGCGTGGGGAGGATGCCTTTGGCCCTCATCGCCGCATCCGGCACAACCGGGTTTCGGATCAGAGCGGGCGCGCCGTCTGCGGTGTAGGACTCGCCGAGGATCGGGCGCTTGAAGGGCAGAACGCCGTTGTTGTAGGCCGCCCCGCCCCACAGCATGGCGGAGGTGGCCATCAGGCTCCGCTCGGAGGCCTGGACAATCGGGAGATGGCAGGAGCCGCAGGCCAGCCGCGCCACCCGAAGGTCGCCGGGATTGACGAACCTTATGAACTCGGAACTTTCCCGATTGAGGAGGGTATAGGAGCCCTGGGGATTGGCACTGGAGGGCGTGTGCCACGCCCCTGGATAATTAGGGAGGATGTGGGCCCTATCGCGCGCCACCGCGTAGGGCGAGAGCTCTTTTGCCTCCCCCTCATGGTGCTCTCCATGGCCTCCTTCTTCCGCCTTGCCACCACCGGGATTCGTCACCGAGGCCGCACCACCGTGACAGTCCGTGCAGCCAAGGACGACAGCCGGGCTCTCGTGCATGGTCCGGTGTCCCGACGAAGTGTGGCAGGTGATGCAGCCCGACGACTTGAGATCGGCGTCCTCAGAGTCTTGCCGCGCCGGCGCGCTTGGAGCCATCACGTAGTTCCGCTTGACCGCCACTTCCTTCCCCGAATCCGCTGCGGCCTCTCGGGTCCGCGCGCCAAAGAGCGCAAGGACGAGGATCGAAGCGCATGCGCCGGCCGCGAACGAGGGTCGCGATACTGAAAACGGACGGCGGACTTGAAAGGCGTTCATCATTAATAGGTCATCAGCAGGTTCAGGAGAATCGAGTATTGGGGGCCCCGGCGGTTTTCGTCATAGAGCTGTTGGAACGATCTCCCGGGCAGAAGGGCAGCGCCCGAGATGCTGAAAACGATGTTCTGCGTCATCAACGGACGGACCTGAAACGCCATCGACGTGTCGATGCCGACGAATCGGTCGAGAGAACCCTGGTTGCGAAGGACCGACAGGACCGTGGTATTGGCAAACGCGATCCCCGATACGTTGGTCACCAGCCTTACCTGAGGGGTCACGTCAAAGTCGGCGCCGAGCCCGGCGAAAAACAGTCCAGGATTGACGAAGTTTGACTGTCCCTGATCCTTGGACGATCGGAGCGAGGGAAGGATGCCATTGCGTCCGGAAAGAGACACACCTCCGCCGCCCGCCAGAGGCACAGCCTGCCGGATCCAGAAACCCGTGTCCGCGCCCGCAATCTGAGGGTTCTCCTGGACGGCGTCGAAGCCCGTCGCCTTCCCATCGAACGGATTGCTGTCCCCGGTGGCCCCAACCACGGTGAAGCGTCCCCGGATCCAATCGAAGTCCCGAGAGAGTTCCATGGCCCCAAAGGCGGCGAGGATGGTTTGCGAACGTTGGGCGAGAGGGTGCCGCGAATCGCGCCCTACCGCGCCGTAAAGAGAGGTCGTGAGATTCCACTTGCCGAAGTGACCATCGCCGTTAGCGCCCAGATAGGTGACGTTGTAGTGATGCGGGCGGGCATCGCCAAGAACCGCGGGGCGTTCCTGGAACCCGTTCTTGTTGTAGTAGTCAGGGCCATCCTCACCGTTCCAGTTGTTGATCACGGTCACCTGCGTGGTGTGACCGAGCCGCGGGAAATCCTGGCGATACAGATTGGCCAGAAGAACAACGTCGGAGCGAGGCCTCTGGAGAATGTCGATAAGCCCGGTGTTCGTGTCCTTCTCCAAACGCACCAGCGCCGCCAGGTTGTATTGGGTCCGATTGTTGTTCCGGTTGCCGAAGAACCGCAACCCGAGAGCATTGTCCTGGAAGATGAACCCGCGAAAGTCGGACGTGATGGGCTGTATACCCACCCGATAGCTGTCGAAATCGTATCGCTCAGACACGTTGCGGCGGTGTTTGTCGTAGAACGCCTCGACCACGGCAATATGGTTGTCATAGCGCACAAAACCGCGACCCGGATCCACCCGAAGGGCCCTGACCGGATCCACCTGAGAGCGATTGAGATTGGCGGCGAGGATGAGGCGGTACTCGTAGTCGGGCGGCTTGAACGTGGTGTTGCCCTTGATGATCGACGCCCCGACAATGAACGACTGAGCCACCGTGAGTTGATTGGAGGGTGCGAAGACGTCCAGGGCGCCCGCGCGTCTCGACGACTGAGCGCCCACCGGAATCGGCAACCGGCGAGCCTCGCCGAGTGAGTCGGAGATTCCCACCAGGCTTAAGAAGACATCGTCTCCCCATTTCTTGAACGGCTCATAGGGTCTGTCACCCTTGAACACGTTCTGACGGTACGGATCCCTGAATCGCTGCTTGACCACGCCCAAGGTCTCCATGATCCGCCACCGATCGGGCACGGCCAGGCTCTCGCGGGGAAGAACAGGCTCCGGTGGAGGCACGCGAGACGGATCGATGGGCGGGAGCTCGTAGACGACAATCTCCCCGGTCTTTCCTGGGCGCTTGACTTCAATCTCGTCCGCGGGAGTGGGAGTGGCCCGGGTCGGCGTCGTGCCCGGCTTGGTAGCCGGGTTGGGACTCGGTGACGACTCCGGCGGCTGGGCGCGGGCAGGGAACGCCGAGAAGGCGAATATCGCCCAAATAACCCGCGTCGCGAGCGGAACCCCGCGGTTAGAAGTCCGCGCAGACATTCTGTTCGGTTGAGTCGTTGAACGGGGCCGGCGGGCACTGGACGTAGCGCAGCCTCGTGCCAAGACCCCTAGGCTCGATGGTGTCCGCGCGACGATCCCGGGGCGCGTTGCCGATGCCGGTATTGAGCTCACGACCGGCGTTCGCCAGCCCAAGGAACGCGATCATGTCGTCCTGGTCGACGCCGTCGCCGGAGATCCCGATTCCCCCGACGAGTTGAGCACCCCGGTAGATAGGCACGGCTCCGGGAAAGATCTGGATGCCGTTGAAGAGCTGCGGCAGGAACGCGCATCCAACACCCTGGCCCCGGCCGAGGATGGCGCTGTTGACCAAGTCTAGTTGAAGGCCGGGATGGAAGGAGCTCCAGTTTGCATATGGAGTGCTGAGGGGACCCGCAGCGGATCCGTCCACGCCATCCGGGAAAAAAGGACGGTGCAGATTGCCGATGGCCCGCGCCGAATATGCCAACCCGTTTGAGAACGCTCCCGGATCGTTGAGGAACGCGCGAGCAGCCACGACGTAGGCGCCGGGCAGCGAGGTCTCGGACGAGCCCGCGTACTGCGTGGCGGGGACGGATTGCAGGTCCGCCGCGGCACGACTGCTTGAGAAGAACGCCGCGGTGCGAGCCTTTTGAACGGCGACGTCCGTTCCGAAGACCGGCGCATCTCTGGTCCGGGCCAGGCCGACAATGGCGCCGCGGGTGTCCACCACCGAGACCGTTACCTCGGCGGCGGAACCCAGGGGTCTTCGGATCTGGGCCCGCGCCCGATTAGCCACGCGCAGACCGTTCTTCACGATCGCCGCGACCTCGACCGCGGTCAGGAAGCCATCGGTCCCGGCTTTGGGGGCGAACCGATTCTGGTTCTGCGCATCGACAAGGATGTAACCGCGGACGTCCGCAAACACGCCCGTGTCGGCCCGATACCCGGACTCGGGCGTGTCAAAGGCCACGCCGCGGCGCAGGGTTCCATCGAAAAAGCCCGCCACCGGCACGAGGGCTCCCGGCACGTCTCGAAGGGCGGGAGCGCTCGACGGAGTGGACTTGAGCGCCTCGGCATCGGTGAACCGGAATGTCCGGCCGTCGGCCGTGATGCGATCGCCTCGGCGGTCCTCGGGCGCCATGAATGAGGTGGCCCCGCCCACCGCGATCAGCTCGTCCTGATCGTTGTCGATGTTCGTGATGTCGAGGTCCAGCGAATAGAGCGAATCGGAGATGACGCCGACCCCACCGACGAGGCGTCCATCCTTGTATAGAGGAAGTCCGCCCGGATCCGCGGAGAGACCGAGCGGCGATGGCTTGGGCCCAAGGGTCCCGGTTCCATTCATCACATCGGAACACGGCAACTGCGAAAACTGGACGCCAAAAAGAGGGCCGGACGGTTGCGAAAACTCGCGCGGGTTGAAATTCTCCTGGATGATCTGACTGGCCGTCCGAGTCGAGAAAGCGTTCCCCTCTGACGACAGGAACGCCCCGGTCACCGCCTTCGCAATCGCGGCCAAGGTGTCCGGCAAGGCTCCCGTCGGCAAACGGGCCTCCTCCAGGCCTCCCCTCGCTCCCCGGCCACTGCGGATCTGGAATCCCGGATCGGCCCCGGCCATACGGAAGACACCAAGCACGTTCCCGACTCGGTCGGCTACCGCTATGGTTGCCCGGGCTCCCCGGGCCTGCGCCTCCGAGGCGGCCTGCGACAGCACGCGGTCGACATCGGCCACGCTGAGGAAATCAGCGGCCGTGGTGCAGTTGCCGGAACACCCGGACCGGCCGAGGCCGTCGGCCCCCGCACACGAGAGCATCGGCAGGGTCAGCGCGAAAACGAAGGCGGCGCTCGATCTGCCGAAGGCCGTGGTCCTTCGAGCCCACCACATGATCGAGAGTTCGCTCACCGCGGGTTTGACGCGGAAGGCGTTGTTGAGGGGGCCGCAGCGGAAACCGCCGCCTGAGAGACCGGCCGCGGATGCTGATGGAATGAATGGCAGGTTTCGCAGGGGCTCCGCACCTTCCCTTTCACCGCGACCGTACCCGTGTGACAGGACCGGCAGGTCGTGAGAGTGGGAATGGCGATATCCGCGCTGCTCCTGGACGAACGCACATCGTGACACGTCTCGCAGGCTGCCTGCTGGTGGGACTTGTGTTCGAACGTGCTTCCGGGCAGCCAGTCCGGCGTGATTTTGACCGGCTGAATGGTCCATTCAGGTCCCGGGTCTGAACCCGGGGCCGGCGCCGCCTCCCTCGTGACGCGCGACACTCCATGGCACTGAACGCAGAGCCGGGTTTCAATGAGGTCGATAGCGACGGTCTGGGCTTTCTGCTCGACCCAGGCGAGGGCCCGCTTGCGTTCCACCCGGCCCGCGTCCGCGACCGGCTTGCGGAGAAGGTTGTTGACGAGCGTCACATCGATGGGCCGTTCGCCAAGCGCTATCCGGGAGTAGAACTCCCGGAGCGTGGTGAGAACCTCGGCGGGTTCGCCGTGGGGCGCGCGGCGCATCAGTGCGGGCTCGAACTCCAATCGGTGGCACTCCGAACAGTTTTCTTCCATCGTCACCGGCTTAAAGCGAACATTCGCCGCATCCGGTTTGTGACACTGCGAACAGGCAAGCACCCGCGGTCCGGAGGGGCTGCGAACCCCCTCTTTGGCCAGGTGTTCCTCGTGGGTGAACTTGAGGCCCGAGGCCTCGGAGGAGGAGGCCAGGCGCTCTGCCGTCCATCGTTCGACCTCACCGGTTGCCGCGTTTGCCACGGAGAGGGCCAGGGCCGGATGGTCGGAGGCGAAATCGGTGATGGTCGCGAGCGTCGATTTCGGATACCGCGCCTTGAGGTCTCCATGACAGTTCACGCACAGCGCGGAGTCGGTCCGGACGAGCGCGTGCTCGCCTTTGTGGTCGCGATGGCATTCCGCGCAACGCGCGCCGAGGTTCACCCCGACCCGGAGGGAGGCATCGCGGACATGCTCTCCCGTCGCGGTGTGGCATTTGACGCAGGCCCGATCCTGAACCGGTTCGAAGGGAACCTGGTGGCACGCGTCGCAGCGTTCCTTCAGCGGCTGATGTCCCGATGAGAGTGGTCCGGGATCCCAGGCGGCGTCCCAGGCCACTCGCTTCCACCGCTCTGGAAGGCGATTCGCCGCTTCCTCTCTGAATCGCGGCGATGTCGCGTAGGCGAGGGGAAGGGCCAGGCCGGAAAAACCCGCCGCGGCAAACAAGGCCCAGGCGAGTGAGCGCTTCGGAAGCCAGGTGGCGCTGAGCAGGGTGCGAGAACGGTCGCGTAGGTCGGTCAGGCCTTCGGGAAGAGGTTGTACCATCTCGACGGCCAGACCGAAGTCGTGATCCGGCCCGGTGGGCGGCTCGGGGGTAATTTGATACGGACCAATCAGAATCCGCGCGCCGCGACGCAGCTTGGCTCGGCTCTGGAGTTCCCCGTTGACGTCAATGGCCGCGTCCTCGCCCTCCACGTAGAGCTTCCCGAGGTCGTTGTTCCGGATCAACCCGTGATGCAGATGAACCCGCGGATCGGCGAGGTAGATGGAACTCTCGGCGCTGCGGCCGATGGTGATTGGATCTCCGGTGACCACCTTTGAGGCCCGAACGGGCTGGCCCTTGCGGTTCCGGGTGACGGTGACGACCAGGCATCTGAGGATCATAGGGAATCGACTCTCTTTTGCTGTTCGGGATCAGGCGCGATAAATGAAAACGGCGAGCACGTGCGCCGCGAGCGCGGCAAGGAGCGCCAAGGAGATCGGCACGTGAGCGTAAAGCCAGAGGTCCAGCCGGGCCTTGTACATGACGGACTGCCGGGCACGCTCGAGAAGAGTCTGCTTGCGGAGCAGGACGGCGAAAAGCTCGTGATTTTTCCGGGCGTCAGCGCCCTGGAGGCTGGGGCCCTTCCTGGCCACCAGATCCACGGCCGCGGAAGTCGGGCACCTGGGATCGGCGCCGCGCAGCTGCGACAAGACTCCTCCGCCGATTCGCGTCTCCTGGCTCGCCTCCAGCACCGCCTGATTGACGTCGTCGGGAAGGTTGAGGGCGAGCCGCCTGGCCTCCATGTCCAGGGTCGGCAACTTCAGGAAGATGCCGTCCAGGGTCTCGTCCCCCATCACCTCCGTGATCAGCTTCGGAAACCGAACGTACGCGTAGATCCCGTAAAAGCCCGAGCTGATGACGAGCAGCATCAACACGTAAGCCAGGGTATGGATGTTCCAGCCCACCTGGAATCCGGTGTGCAGAGTCACCACGACGATGAGTGATGCGCCCAGGTAAACGTGGGCCGAGAGCCAGCCCTGGAGGGTCCCGAGCCGGCTTGAATATCGGCGCTTGCGCACGCCGAACCACATGAGCCACAGGATCAGCACCGCGCCGATCGTGCCAAGAACGTAGCCGGTCCATGTGCCCCCGTAATGTCCCAGGGCGGAGGGGTCGCGAACGTAAGCGACCATCGATCCCAGCATCAACAGTGCCGCGAGCTTCAGATAGCGGTGGTTGGCAAAGTCCAGGAAGCCTCGGTGGAAAGCCTGCTCCGACACCCGCTCAATCTAGCAAGAACTCCGGGGCGATTGTGGAGTACCTGATAGAAACGCTTCGCGACCTGCGCTTCCCCGAAGCGAATGTGCAAAAATACCATCGTGGTCCCGGAGCCCTTGACCCTGCTGGTGGTGGCCGTGATGACGCTTCTCGTCGTGGGTTTCCTCGCTCTTCTGATTTTCTACACGCGTTCGGGACGCTCGGCCGCTTCGCCCGCGGCGAAGTCTCCGGCCGAAGGAACCGCTCAGCGGACCGGCAAGGTGACCATCCCCCCTCGGCCGTTCGTCGAGGGGGGGGACGATGAGGAGGTCACGGATCAAACTCTCGCCGTAAGCGGCACCCGGCCCTTTCTACGGAAGGTTTCGGGTCCCTCTCGGTCCAAGGAAAGCTGCTTCCTCTCGCCCACCGGCGTCACCACCATCGGACGCGCTCACGACAACGACATCGTGATCTCGGAAGGCGCAGCGTCCTTCAAGCACTGCCAGGTGGAGAAGCAAGGCAACGCTTACGTCCTGATCGACCTTGGCTCGACCAACAAAACATGGGTAAACGGATCCGAAAAAGGCCGAGTCGTTCTTCACAACGGAGACAAGCTCACCGTCGGCGAGACGACCATGATTTTCGCCCTGTTTGGCGACCGAACCTGAAAAGGCGATCGCGCTCAGGGACCTCGCCAGTGCTCGCTGCTAGTGTCGAGCGGCGAAGTGAGTCGCCGCTTCGGCGGTGAGGGCCGGCAGAACCTCAAACAGGTCGCCCACGATTCCGTAGTTCGCGACCTTGAAGATCGGCGCCTCCGGATCCTTGTTGATGGCCACGATGACGCGCGCGGAGGACATTCCCGCAAGGTGTTGAATCGCGCCCGAGATGCCGCAAGCGACGTAGAGGGTCGGCGACACGGTCTTGCCGGTCTGGCCGACCTGAAAGGAATGGGACACCCAGCCGTCGTCCACGATCGCGCGGGATGCGCCCAACGCCGCGCCCATGGCGTGGCCCAGGTCTTCGATCAGCTTGTAGTGCTCGGCGGCCCTAAGACCGCGGCCTCCCGACACAATCACCTGTGCCTCGGCCAGTTCTTTCCGGCCGCCTTCCTTGGCGCGGAATTCTCGAACTCGGGCGCGTGAGGAGGCATCGACTTCCGCGTGGGCGACCTCGCAGGCGCGGCCAGCCACGGGCGAGGTGAGAGTAAAGACGTTGGGACGGAGCGTCGCGATCTGGAGCCTGGTGGTCCACGCGAACGTAGAAATCATTTTCCCGGAGTACTGAGCCCGCTTCGCGACCAGCCGGCCCTCGGCCTGTTCGAACGAGGAGCAGTCGGAGACGAGACCCCCGCCAGTGAGGTAGGCCACGCGCGGCGCTAAATCCTTGCCCATCGCGGTGTAGGGGATCAGAACCGCGAAAGGCGCTTCCGACTCCACCGCCTTGGCGATGGCCCGAGCGTACGACTCGGACGAGTACGACGAGAGACCTGCTGCCGCGAAACGGATCACCTTGTCGGCGCCGTGCGAACCGAGCGTCTTCACGGCCGCGTCATTGGCCTCGCCGACCAGGACGCTGATTACCTTCCCCGCAGACGAATCAGCCAGACGTCGAGCCTCACAGACGGCCTCCAGCGAAGAACGGCGAAGAGCGCCGCCACGAATTTCCGCAAACGTGAGAATGGGGTCGGGCATGGCCTAGATCACCTTCGCTTCTTCGTGGAGGAGCCGGATCAGTTCTTTCGCCTGGGCCGCCGGGTCGCCCTGGATGAACTTGACCGGGGGCCTTTCGGCGGGAGGAGCCATGGTGCGACGCTCGGTCCGCGCGACCAGGGCCGCTTCGGTCAGACCAAGCGCCGCCGCGTCCATCACACCCATCGGCTTCTTCTTGGCGGCCATGATGCCCTTGAGGCCGGCATACCGCGGCGTGTTGAGACCCTTCTGGGTAGTAATCACCGCAGGCAGTGTCGCATCCCACACTTCGACGCCGCCTTCCACCTCGCGCTCAACCACGGCCGAAGTACCCGTGACCTCCAATTTGATCGCCATCGAGACGATCGGAAGATCGAGCGATCCGGCCAGGAGTCCCGCGGTCTGCGAGTCGTCATCACCCACGCCCTGGTGTCCACACAGCACCAGATCGGCGCCCCCGAGATGACGAATCGCCGCCGCCAGTGTCGTCGCGCGGCCTGCCGCGTCAAGTTTCTCGAAGAGCGGATCCCAGATCTGGTGGGCCGAATCGGCGCCCATGGCCAGACCATTGCGAAGCCCGGCGGCCACGCGCTCCGGCCCGATCGACAGGAGGATGACTTCTCCTTGGTACTTCTCGCGGAGTTTCAAACCTTCCTCGATCGCGAATTCGTCATAAGGCGAGATGATCCAGGTGAGATCCGTCTGGACGATATTCCTTCCATCGTCCGCGACCTTGAGTCGTGAAGCGGTGTCCGGCACCACTTTCACGCAAACGATGACCTTCATGAGGGCTTCCTTAAGAGGGAGATGCGAGGTTCAAGCGACGTAGCGCCCGAACACCAGGGCCCCGTTGGTGCCCCCGAAGCCGAACGAGTTCGACAGGGCGTAGTCGATCGCGAGCGGCCGGGCCCCTTCCCGCGCAGCGTCAATGTCGCATTCGGGGTCCTGAGAGTCGATGTTGATCGTGGGAGGAACTTTCTGATCCCGGATGGCGAGGGCGGTGATCGAGGCTTCGAGGCCGCCGGCGGCGCCCAGCAGATGCCCGGTCATCGACTTCGTCGACCCGACCACCAGTTTCTTCACGTGATCGCCGAAAACGCTCTTGAGCGCCTGCACTTCGATCCGGTCGCCTACCGGTGTCGATGTGCCATGGGCATTGACGTACGCCACTTGATCCGGCCGGAGGCCCGCGTCCTTGAGGGCTTTCGCCATGACCCGGGCGGCGCCATCGCCGTCTTCGCAGGGCGCCGTGATGTGATGAGCATCCGACGTCATGCCGTAGCCCACGACCTCGCAGTAAATCCTGGCGCCTCGTGCGATAGCCCGGCTCAGCTCTTCAAGAATGAGGATCCCGGCGCCCTCGCCGATAACGAACCCGTCGCGGTCCTTATCGAACGGCCGGGAAGCCTTCTGGGGATCTTCGTTCCGGGTCGAAAGGGCGCGCATGGCGTTGAAACCGCCGACCCCAAGGGCGGTGATCGCGGCTTCGCTGCCTCCCGCGATCATGACGTCGGCGTCGCCGCGCTGGATCAGGCGATACGAGTCGCCCACGGCGTGCGCGCTCGACGTGCAGGCCGTCGCGGTGGCGGACGACGGGCCACGCGCGCCGGTGCGAATCGACACCCAGCCCGCGGCGAGATTGATGATGGCCGACGGTATGAAGAAGGGGGAGATTCGGCGGGGACCGCCGTTCAACATCTCGATGTGTTCGCGCTCAATGGTGGCGAAGCCACCGATGCCGCTGCCGATGAACACGCCCACCCTCTCCGACTCCTCGCGCGAGAACACAAGCGCCGAGTCCTGGATCGCGTACTCGCTCGCGGCCACGCCAAGCTGAATGAAACGATCCATCTTGCGCGCTTCCTTCTTGTCGGAGAAGACGAGCGGATCGAAGTTCTTCACTTCGCAGGCGAACTGCGTCGGGTGCCGCGAGCAATCGAAGAGGGTGATGGGCGCGGCGCCGGATTTCCCCGCGAGCAATCCTTCCCACGTGGGTTCGGCGCCTATTCCGAGGGGCGAAACCACGCCGAGACCGGTGACCACAACTCTTCTCATAAAGGAGCGCCCTTCGCCTGATTCCAGGCGGCAGGGTTACTTCTTGGCGTGCTTGGTGATGTAGTCGATGGCGCTCTGAACGTTGCCGATCTTCTCGGCATCTTCGTCGGGGATCTCAATCTTGAACTCCTCTTCAAGGGCCATGACGAGCTCCACGATGTCGAGACTGTCCGCCCCAAGATCGTCCACAAACTTGGCTTCCGACTTCACCGCATCTTCCTCGACCGAAAGCTGCTCCACAATGATCTTTTTGACGCGGGCTTCAAGCGATTCCATTTTTTTCCTCTTGCTTTTCTACTCACTTCGGCCTGAACGATCGCACAGGACCCTGGTTCCTGTGGAAGTGCGGATTCTACATATGGAAGCCGCCATCCACCGAGATGGTCTGGCCCGTCACATAGGCCGACGCATCGGAGGCGAGATAGACGACCAATGCGGCAATGTCTAGAGGCGTGCCCGTCCGCCCGAGCGGAACGCTCGCAAGAACGGCCTGTCTCGCGGCGTCGGGCATGGCCTTGGTCATGTCGGTGTCGATGAAACCGGGCGTCACCACGTTGACTCTGATGCCGCGCGAGGCCACTTCCCGGGCCACCGACTTGCTGAAGCCGATGAGTCCGGCCTTGGCGGCCGCGTAATTCGCCTGACCGGCGTTGCCGGAG
>JANLWV010000518.1:0-6173 GCA_031364765.1 Vicinamibacteria bacterium | reverse complement strand
GATTTGTGCGGCCTCGGTATGCGGGGTCGAGCACATCGCGAACATCACGATGTCGCGGGTCGAATAGACGAGAAAATCGGGCGGAACGGCGCCCCCGACAGACTCTCCGGAAATCGGGGCCTCCCACCGGACGATTTCCATCCCGAACGCCCTGAGTTGCGCGCGGAAGGTCTCCTGTTTGGGCGCGTCGCGAATCGAGTACAGGTGGCAGGGCATGGGTGGCTGAATTCGCGAGGAGGCCCTGGCTACCGAACGCGCCGAACCATGGCCGGGCCGCTCGCGGGACACGCGCCCTTGAACTCCTCGGACACTCGAAGGGATTCGGGCACCTTGCGCAGGATCTCGTCGACGAAGTCGAATGACGTCACGCTTCCGTGACTGATCGAAGGACCGCCCGAACGCCAGGTGTTGCAGGGCCAGCTGATCTCGCCCTGACCAAGGGCGTCCTGGCATGAGGCCCCGTCGTTCGAGGCCATCCGCGGAGAGATGACGAGCGTGTTGTCGAGAGCGCCGCCGAGGAATGCCGCCGCCATCGCCGAACGGAAGTAGTTGTCGGCGTCGCGGCCAGCCCCGTGGATCAGGATAAACGCGCGCGTGATCGCTTCATTCTTGACGTCAAGAGGGTAGGAGCGATAGATCATCGAGCGCTGGGGACCGCCGCCGATGCTCACCCACTCCGTGCACTGGGGCGTCGCCGTGGCACAGGGATCGGCCGAGGCCGAAGTTGCGGCGAGGGCGCTCAAGGCGAGCAGGGGGAGGGTGAGGCGGGTCATGGGCAGATTCCTTCCGTGAGGTTCACGAAGCTTACGGGCCGACCACGCCCGCGCCATAAACTGGATGAAGAGTGGCCGAGGTACGACGCGTTCGCCCATGGATCCTGGGCATTTTCATCCTGATCGCCGGCGCGGGCGCCTTCCGCCTCGCCGCGAACTACGCGGAGAGGAAGATCGCGGCGCGGATCGAGCGAGCCGCGGCGGCCGCGGGCGTCCGAGTTCAATACGACCGTCTTCACGTCGGTCTCCTGCCGCCGTTTCAGCTCACCGGTATCACCGTGGAGAAACCAGGCCAGCTGACGGCGCGCATCGACGCGGTTTCGGCCCGTCCCAGGTTCCGCGGGCCACGCGGCTTCGGCCTGCTCGGCCGCGTTGCCATCGGCAGCGTTCGCGTTTCGCTCCCGGCGGACCTCGAAGCCTCTCTCCACCCCACCACCTGGGAGGTCGACCCCGATGTCTCGATCACGCTCCTGGCCCCCGTCGCGGGCCTCGCCTTCACCACCGTGACCGGCGCGCGCGGGCGCGCGTTCGATGTCGTCGCGACGCAATTGAAGATGGACGCGCTTGGCGCCCTGGTGGTCGAAGGCCTTGCCTCGAAGGAACTCGGTCTCCTGGATGGCCGGGCTCACCTCGAGGGCGACCCCCGCCGGGATTTCCAGGGCACGTGGCGCTTGTCCGCCTTCGGTGGGGAGAGTGGCGGAAGCTTCATCGTCATTCCGAACCAGCCCGATGCGAAAGTCCAGTTTCAATCCTCGATGAAGGGTCTCGACTTCGCGCGCATCCTTCGTTCCCTCGGAGTCGACGCCGCCAGAGGCCCGAACGCGCTCGGCTCTCTCTCCGGAACGATCAGCGTCGGCGGCCTGCTCCACGATCCGGGAACCCTCGAGGTCATGCAACGCATCGAATTCAAGCGCCCGGAAAAGGCGCCTCCCGAAGTTCTGCGATTGCGCGGCGGCTTCGTGCACAAGGTGACGACGAACACGGGTGCTGGAAAGGTCATCGCGGTCACCCCGGAATCCGCGGATTTCCTTGCCCTTGCCGACGTGCCCCCGCTCTTCATCCGAACCCTGCTTATCGCCGAAGACGCCGCTTTTTACGGTCATCCCGGCATCGATCTGACCGAGCTGCCGAAGGCGATCGCGGCCAACATCGCGCGGGGCGGCGCTTTACGGGGCGCCTCGACGATCACGCAGCAACTGGCGAAAAACCTCTTCCTGAGCCGCGAGCAGAGTCTTCACCGCAAGCTGCGCGAGCTCTCGTACTCATTTCTCCTTGAGTCGACTCTCGGAAAGCAGCGCATCCTGGAGATCTATCTCAATATCATCGAATGGGGTCCGGGGCTCTACGGGTTGAGACCGGCGGCGCGTCACTACTTCGACAAGGAGCCGCAGGCCCTGACTCCTCGGGAGACCGCGTTCCTCGTGACCCTCATACCGGGGCCGGTCAAGTATCAGGGTTCGTTCGCCGGTGGAGAGATGAAACGCGGTTTCGAAACTCTGGTTGAGAACCTGCTGGTGAAACTCCGCTCGGTCGACGCCCTCTCGGAAGAGGAATACCAGGACGCCCTTGCCGAGACCCTCGTCTTCCGCGGGCCACCTCCGGAGATCGATGGAGCGTCCGTGAGAACATCCTCCCGATGATGTCGGCGCTCCTTGCCCTCCTCCTGTCGGGCGCCGACGCCGCCCCGCGAGCCATCGGCCACCCGGAGATACTGAGCGCGATGAGAGCGTGCCAGGGTTATGAGCTGACCGCCACCACGAACGGAGCGCGGTTCCAGGCCGAGGTTCTCCTGCGCCTCGCCCGGCAGGCACGCGTCGAGCGCCCCGAGGGCCCCGCTCTACTTATCGGTCACGCCGAGTGGTTTTCCGCGTTCCTCGAGCGAACCGGGCTTTCAGCCGAAAAAGCCCCGACCTTCGTCCGCCTGGCCTACCAGCACGCGCAGGATCTTCAGATCGACTACCGGACGGATCGCGTCGTGGAAAACGCGGACACGGCTCGCCCCGATGTCGCGGCCCACGTGAAGATCTGGTGGCCCGATAGGCCGGGCGGACCGAGCTCGTATTCATACGAGGACTTGTTCTCGACGCCTCACCTCAAGGTCACCAACCGGCGGACGATCATCTACAGACTCCTGGACCTCGACGGCATGGTGGTCTACGGGCAGATCGAGGGGCTCCTGGGCCGGCCGACATCGGGTCTCCTCGGGGCCCTCTTCCAGCTCATCGGCGAGGGCCACCTCAAGGAAAGCCGGATGCTGCTCTCGCACGACGGGTTGCAGATCTCACGCACACGGGCCGAGAAATGGACGTTCGGCGTGACCCAGACCGTGACCGTTTACCCCGACGGGCATGTGGAGAAGGACATCCCCAAAAACCGTCCCGATCTCGCGGCTCTCGCCGCTCGACTCGAAGAGCCGCTCCGGATCCGCTACCGTCCCTAGGAGCGCTAGCGTGAAGCCGGGCCCGATTCTCCCGCGGGGCCAAACAGGTTCGCGTCGAAGAAGCGCTCGACTCGGCGCCAGGCATCAAGCAGGACGTGCTCGCGGGTGAAGTAGTGGAACTCCCCCGGATACGCCATGAACGACATCAGGTCGCCCTTTCCCGCCTTTAAACCATCGTCGAGCAACCGCACTGCGTGAAGGTAGGGCACATTCACGTCTGAGGTTCCGTGGAGCGTGAGGAGCGGCCGTTCGAGCCGGCCAATATTCGAGGTCGGCGAGGCCTTGGCGTAGACCTCCGGATTCTGCTCGGGCGTCCCGATCCGGCTTGCCGTCCACGCGCCGCGATAGGGATCCTTGTAGTACATCGCGTAGTCCGCCACCCCCGCAACGTTGACACCGCAGCGAAAGAGTCCGGGCTGATCGGTCAGAGCGATGAGTGTGAAGAAACCTCCGTAACTCAGGCCCCAGACGCCGATTCTCCCGGCGTCGACAAACGGCAACGTCTTCAGGTAGTGCCCCGCCATGATGGCATCGCGGGCGTCCTGGCCGCCTACATCCATGTAGACGCCTTGTCGCCATGCCCTCCCATATCCGATGCTGCCTCGATAGTCGGGAGCGATGACGATGTACCCTTTTTGGAGCAGGTACTGATGAAAGCTGTAGTAGACAGCGTAGTTCCGCTGCACATGCCAGCCGTCGTAATTCTGATTGACGCCATCGCCGTGAATCCAGACGATCGCGGGGTGCTTCCTGCTTCGATCCAGCCCGTGGGGCACGAACATGTAAGCGGGGACGGTCTGACCATCGGGCCCCTGGTAGCTCACAAGCTCCGGCTCAACGAGGGCGCTGCGGTCAAATCCCTCGGGAAGCGAGTCCGACAGTCTCACGGGAGTGGCGCCAGGCGCCGAATGAGCCCGACATGCCGCGGTTACGCGCGATTGCGGCTCGTTCAGTGGTTAGGCGAGGCGCTCCAGCGATATCAGAGTGGCTTGATGTTCTGATTCATGTGGAAGAAGTTGGTCGGATCGTATTTCGTCTTGAGCTGCTTCAGCCGCGCATAGTTCGGGCCATACGCATCGGCCACCGGGTCCCCGCCCTCGTCGTTGTCCAGATAGTTCACGTAGCGTCCTGACGCGGCGAACGGACGCATCGCCGCATAGCTCTCCCGCGTCCACGCGATGCAGCGCTCGGTGTCGGCCGGGTTCGCCCACTGGGTGAGGAACAGCAGGTTGAAGCCGGCGCTGCGGTGCGGGAACGCGGTGTCGGCCACCCCAACGCGTGCCATCGCGCCGTGCGCGTGCTCGATGATGATGCTCGCCATCGGCGACGGCACGCGCGCATAGCAGTCGACCAGCGTTTCGATCGCGGCGTCGTTCAGCGAGGCAAGGAAGGTCGACTTCCAGTAGTTCAGCGCGCCCTTCGGATAACCGGCGTCGAGCATCTGGTTCATCGCGGTGTACGGGATGGGACCGAGCGCGTCCATCACCGGCGGCCCGAATGCCTTGATCGACTTCACCGCCGTTTCACCGGCCGCAAGCGTTCCGCAGTGGCAGGCGAGGATGCCCGCGAGCTTTTGGTTCGATCCGTCCGGGGCGTGGATGAGCCCGGCAAACAGCGTCATCTCGTCAGGCAGGGACGAGCAGGTGTCGCGGAAAAACGCGAGCACTTCCTGGGCGCGCGCGAACGGATGCGCGACGAGCCCGCCCGTCACGATCGGCCCGATCGGATGCACCGCGCATTCGAGCGACGTCGCCACGCCGAAGTTGCCGCCGCCGCCGCGTACGCCCCAGAAGAGATCCGGATTCTCCTCAGCGCTCGCGGTCACGACTTCGCCCTCCGCGGTGACGAGCTGCACCGAGCGCAGATGGTCGATGGTGAGGCCGTGCTTGCCAAGCAGCCACCCGAGCCCGCCGCCGAGCGTAAGGCCGGCGACGCCGGTGGTCGAGATCACGCCGCCGGTGCTCGCCAGGTTGTGCACCTGCGTTTCGCGGTTGTACGCGCCCCACGTCGCGCCGCCCTGCGCGCGCGCCGTTCGCGCCTTCGGGTCGACGTAAATGCCTTTCATCAGTGACAAGTCGATCATCAGCCCCCCCTCGATCGTCGCGCGGCCCGTAACGTTGTGGCCGCCGCCGCGAATCGCGACCTCGAGGCTGCCAGCACGCGCGAACTTCACCGCGTCGACGACGTCCGCGACGTTGCCGCAGCGGGCAATGAGGGTCGGGCGCTTGTCGATCAGCCCGTTGTGCACACGCCGGGCATCCTCGTAGCCCACATCGACCGGCTGGAGCAGTTGTCCGCTGAATCGTGCGGCGAGGTCAGCTAAAGAAGTTGGTGACACCGGGTCCCTCCATCGAAAGAGCGAGGGGATACCTCACCGTGGCTCGCTGGGTGAAATGGTTCCGTCTCGCGAAACACGCTGCAATTGTAGACACAAGGGCGAATGTTGTAAATCATGAGCCAGGACATCGATCCATCAGATGTCGGAGCGTAGGTAAAACAAGCGGGTTGGCGCATCAAAACCGGCCCGGCTCGGTTCAGCTGGCGGCCCTTGCCAGGCGCTCGGAGCCTCAACCGCGCCCCGGCAGGCTCGCTGATTCGGGCCCCTGAGAGCCCCGGAGGGTGCTTCGTCGCGGTGATCCAGCTGACCGCGCAGGCTGCGCCCCCCGAGGGTCGCCCCGCCCTGTCGCCGCCCGGCTACGCTGCCTCGTCTCCGGCGGGGCTGCGAGTCCCGCAGCTATCGTCCTCGTTGCCCAGCAAAAGAAACGACGTCTCAGCGTGAAGCCGGGCCCGATCCTGCCGCGGGGGCGAGGAGGTTCGCGTCGAAGAAGCGCTCGACCCGGCGCCAGGCATCAAGCAGGACATGCTCGCGGGTGAAGTAGTGGAACTCCCCCGGATACGCCATGAACGACATCAGGTCGCCCTTTCCCGCCTTTAAACCATCGTCGAGCAACCGCACTGCG
>JANLWV010000475.1:0-4908 GCA_031364765.1 Vicinamibacteria bacterium | reverse complement strand
GTGCGCATCCCTCTCAAAGGCATTTCCGGCCAGGTAGAGATTGTGACTCTGCGCGATCTCACCGAGGCTCTGATACTCCGGCCCGCCAGGGTCGATCGCCGCCTTCTCGGTCCACTGCTCGATCGGGTCGCCCATGGCGTAGCCCGTGAGGAAGTACTCGGGCAGAACCACCAGGCGAAGGTCTTTCCCGATCCAGGTGGCCGCCGCCGCGACCTCGGACCCGATGCGGTCGATCGTCCGGTGCATGAGCGCGCGCACGCTGACCACGTCGGGAAGCCCGTTGATCGTTTCGAGGCGGGTCTGGAGGGCGAGTGCGCGATAGGCCGTCATGGATCGTCTCCTCTTTCGGCTCAGGTGGGTCCACCGGCGAGAACCATCAGATCGGAGACTTTACGGCGAACGTCCATCCCAAGAATGGCATCGCCCAGTTCAGCCGCCGCGGACCCGCGCAGCGCACGCCGGGCATTGTCGGAGAACTTCATCCGCAGCTCCTCGCGCGACAGGGGCCGGGCCGGGCCGCCGCGATTCGCGAGCACCCGCTCCTCAAGGACTTCACCCTTGACCGTGGTCAGACGGACGATGGCCGGGAACTGATTCGGAAACAGCGCGTCGCATTCCTGGTCGGCGACTATCTCCACCTTCGCGGCAAGCGACAGGTAACGCTCGTCCTTGGCCTTCAGGTTCGAGAAGTCATCGAGCGCCACCCCCAGGCCGCCGCCGCCCAAAAAAGCAGCGGCGAACGTGAACGGCCCGGAGAACTGACCGTGGTAGCCGGATTGCGGCCGGATCTTCTGTTCGCGGGGCTCACCGATGGTCCGAACCGTGGGTGTGGCAACTCCGATGCGCACCGACGCCACTTGTTCGGGGGCGACCTTCGCTCGAAGGCTCTGGGCCGCGTCGATACCCGCGTGCGTGAAGTGGTTTGCCGGATAAGGCTTGAAGAAAATGCCCGGGATGCACCAGGTTTCCCCCAACCCTCGGTCGATCTCCTCGGGCGCCGCGACCCCTCCGCAGAACGCCTGATAGAACCCAAACCGTCCTTCGAACGCGGTCGGTGGTCCGGTCACACCTTCCCGGGCGCCCTGCGCCGCCACGATTCCGGCGTGCGCGGCCCATCCGCAGTGCAGCCTCTTGACCGACCCTCCGGCGCGGTTGCCCTCGATGACCCCCGAACCCATGGAGACCGCGATGCCGAGAGCGTGAGCAATGCCTTCCGCCCCGAGTCCTATCAACTTCGCGGCGGCGGCGGCGACACCGAGCGTCCCGCAGATCGAGGTCGCGTGCCAACCCCGCTCAAAGAACACCGAATTCCCGAGCGCCTTGTCGTAGGCTGCCATTCCGGTGCGCACGCAGACCTCGTAGCCGGCGGCGACAGCCGCTATTGTTTCGGCCAGGGTGGCGCCCGTTTCCTCCGCCACGGCCAGAACTGCGGGGATCAGCGATGCGGAAGGGTGGAGCACGGACGGAAGGTGAGTGTCGTCGAAATCCAGAGAGTGCGCCAGCACGCCGTTAACAAAAGCGGAGCCGGACGCGGGCAAGCGGTCGGGAGAACCAATGACCGTGGCCTCCGACCCCCCCCCCCACGATCTGGCCACGCGAAGGGCCATGCGGCTCGTATCGAGGGGGACGGCGCCAAGACAACACCCTACGGTGTCGAGTATGCGTTCTCTGACGCTGGAGACGACCTCCGGTGGGAGCTTCTCGTAAGTAAGGGCTGCGGCGAAGCCGGCGAACTTCTCGGAGACCGTCGGTGCGGACATGGTCTGCTCTATCCGCCCTAAGCGATGGCGAAGGGACGCACCGGCATCCCGGTCGCCCCCACAACCTTGATCGGCGCCACCACGAAGAGGAACTCGTACACCTTCGCCTCGGCCAGGGGCGCGAGGTTCATCGCCTCAATGATGTGCACACCCTTCTCGACCAGAAACATCCGGTGCACCGGCAAAAGCGCGTGACCGCGGCCGGCCGGGATCCATTCGTAGGCGATGGTCTCGGCTCCCGTCATCCGCACCTTGCGATCCAGCAGCCACGCCGCCGCGGATTCATCCGGGCCCGGCACGCCATGGACGTGCCCCAGGAACGTTTCCGGATCTCCCCAATGCTTCGTCCAGCCGGATCTGACCAGGCCAACGTCGCCTTCGCGACATTCAATGCCCTGAAGCCGGGCCGCCGCCTCGAGGTCGCCCGCGGTGATGGCCTCCCCGGGGGCGAGGCAGTCGACGCCGCGCAGAGCGGGGATGTCGAACAGGACTCCGCGGGCCGCCGTGATGGGGATCTGCTCGACGCCGTGCGACCGAAAGCGGCCGCCCTTCTGCGCCTCGTAGGCATCGACGTCTCCATGGAGCTTGCCCCGATGCGACACGTGACAGAGCGCATCGATATGCGTTCCGGTGTGCCCTCCGAGCATCATCATTTCGTTCGCCGCCGATCCCCCATCGGCTCGGACCATATCGCCATGCCGACGCTGCAGCGCCATCTTGAAACCAGGATGATTCGGCGACACGGGCATCGTCGCCTCAATCGGCTGGGCGAGGTCAAAGATCCGTGCGCCCTCAAGAGCGCCCAGCAGGCTGCTGAGACTCATTTTTGATCCCCTTCTGCTATTTCGTGGAGCTCGACGGTCGCCCGCGCCCGCCGCACGACGGCCAGATCGACGAATGCTCCGGCGGTGCGAAGCGCGCCTCGTCCCTCGCGCTCCCCCGCCTCGTAGTCGGCGACGACACGCCGGGCCGCAGTTACTTCATCTGGAGTCGGCTTAAACACCGCATGAATGACCGGCACCTGCCGCGGATGGATCGCGGATCGGCCAAAGAAGCCCAGACGCTTTTGTCGCTCGGTGTCGGCCCGCAGTCCTTCATCATCATCTAGGCTGGTGAAAACCGAGGCGATGGGTGGAGGGAGTCGCCGGTTTCTCGACACCGCGACCAGCATGGACCGCGAGAACAGGGTCGCGGTTTCGTCTTTGGGGTCGGCGGAAACATCCGCGCAGAAGTCGGTCTTGCCGAAGGCCAGGCCGGAAAGCCGCGGCGAGCGGGCGATTGAGTCGATCTGGAACAACCCTCGCGCCGTCTCTATGGTCGCCACCACGCGGATCGCGCCGGACCTCAGTCCGAGGGCGTGTTCGCGATCGGAGAGGAGGTCGTTCAAGCGACAGAGCGAATCAATACTTTCAGCCTTGGGAACGCGAACCCCGTGAACGGCCGGACCGATTATGGAGTCAATATCCGACCGCCAATGCGGAGAGTCGAGACTGTTGACCCGAACGAAGACCTCAGGCGATCGGTCAGGGCGAGGGAGACGCAGTAAGGCGTCATGGGACAGCGCGGCAGCGACATCCGCGCGCGCCTGGGCCTTCTCCGACTCTGGAACCGCGTCCTCCAGATCGAGAACGACGGCATCGGCTCCCGCATTGAAGACCTTCCCGATAAGGGTCTGGCGGTTTCCGGGCGCAAAGAGATAACTGCGGGGAAGCCTCATCGGTCGTGGTGGCAGCGCGTCACTTAGGCCGCCCCTTTGGCCCGCAGCTCCCTGACTCGTTCGGGGCTGATTTTCAGCCACTCACCGAGGACCGACTCCGTGTCGGCGCCCACCTTGCGACCGGCGAACCTGATTCGGCCAGGCGTCCGGCTCAGGCGGAACATCACGTTCTGCATGCGGATAGGACCGAGTTCGTCGTCCTGGACGGTAGTGATGGAATCGAGGGCCCGGTACTGAGGATCTTCGAAGACATCGCGGATGTCGTAGATCGGCGCCGCTGCGGCTTCGGCCACCTCGAACTCTTCGATGACCTTGGCCATCGAGTGGCTGGCAATCCAATCCCCGACCATCGTATCGAGGGCATCGGCGTGTTTCGCGCGCTCCGCCCCGGACCGAAACCACGGCTCGTCGATCACCTCAGGGTGTCCGACCAGCCGCATCACGCGCTCGGCGATAGCCTGAGCCGACGTGCTGATCGCCACCCATTTCCCGTCCGCGGTCTTGTAGGTGTTTCGCGGCGCGTTGTTGACGGAGCGATTGCCGGTGCGCTTCTGAATCACGCCCAGTTGATCGAACCAGGTGGGCTGGGGCCCGAGGATGGTCAGAATGGGCTCGATAATGGCCATGTCCACGACTTGCCCGAGGCCGGTAAGGTCGCGATGCCGCAGGGCCATCATGATCGCCGACGACGTGGCGAGCGCGGTGATCCCATCCGCCAGGCCGAACGGCGGCAAGGTGGGTGGCCCATCGGCAGGGCCAGTCATGGCGGCAAACCCGCTCATCGATTCCGCCAGAGTGCCAAAGCCGGGACGGCGACGGTAAGGGCCTTCCTGGCCGAAACCGGTTACCCGGGCGATCACGAGCCTTGGGTTCCGCGCGTGAAGCTGCCCCGGACCAATGTTCCAGCCTTCGAGCGTCCCTGGTCGAAAGTTCTCAATGAGCACGTCGGCCTGAACCGCGAGGTCAAGCAGTATGGCCTGAGCGTCAGGATGCGAGAGATTGAGAGTGATCGCGCGCTTGTTGCGACCGATCATCTTCCACCACAGGTTCACTCCGTTCTTGACGTGCCCGTGGGAACGGACCGGATCGCCCTTTGGGTGCTCGATCTTGATCACATCCGCGCCAAAATCGCCCAGGAGTGTCGCGGCCAGAGGGCCCGCGAACAGCGTGGCCACATCCAGAACCTTGACTCCTTGAAGCGGCCCGGACATCTTCTCTTGAGTGGCGGTCATCGGCGGGGAGTGGCTCTGGAGGCTCGGTCAAAGTTGTCCTAAAGTCATGACATTGTACTCGCGAGTCCCATGCCCCTTTCCGAGCTATTCAGTCGTCCCGGCGGACGGGGGCGGCTTTCCGTGCTTGCCGCCATTGGACGGGCGGGCGCGCCCCTGACCGCCCTCTTTCGCGGCCGGTATCGCTACGTCATTGCCATGC
>JANLWV010000470.1:0-4626 GCA_031364765.1 Vicinamibacteria bacterium | reverse complement strand
CGCTGAAATTGAGGACATTCTGAAGACTCTGGGGAAGCCAGAGGAGGCGACCCTGCTCCTCAACTTCGCGCGCGCTGTCTTCACCGAAATGCCTGACTCGATGGCCCTCGAGGGCACGGCCAAGCGGACGGTGGAGAGGCTGACCCAGCACTTCACCTTCTTTGTGCATGAGGTGCCGGAGGCCAACCAGGCCGGGTCGGGTGTTCCCGGGCTCCACGTCCGGGCCAGGAACCTCGGGGTGTCCGAGACCCGCGTGATCGCGGGCAAGACGGTTTCGGCCGAAGTGACCGTGGTCGAAACCCACACCCTTGACGCGCCATTCATCTTCGAGAGTCTGAAGAACTACTTCCGCAAGGCCGGTCTCCGCGTGGTTTCCTCGATTCACCCGATCCTGAGCATCAAGCGGCAGTGGGGGCAGGTCATCTCGGTGGCTCCCGCCTCGGAAGAGGGGACGAAGGAACTTCTGTGTCACTTCCGGATCGAAAGAGTCGAGGATAAGGATCGCCTGCGCGAGATCGAGCACGAGGTCCATGCGGTTCTGAAATCGGTATTCGCGTCGGTGGGAGATTTTGCGGCGATGCAGCGGGCGATCACCGAGACCGCTTCCAGAATCCGCGACCGCCAGGCGGACGGGGCGCGGCAGGAACCGGCGAAGGCGTTTCTGGAATGGCTGCTCGACGAAAATTACATCCTTCACGGGGTGGCGCGCTACGCCGTGAACTCGGCCGGCGAACTCGATCGCCGGGGCGAGGCTTCGCTGGGCGTCCTCACCGATCCCTCCCTCCTCTCCGTGGTCTTCCCCGACATGATCGAGGAGATCGAGTCGCGGCTTCTGCCCGGCCCAAAGGACGACCGGATTGTGGTGATCGACTACGGCAACCACGCGGCGGCCCTGCATTCGCTGGAACCGGTGGACGACATTGTGGTCCGCGAGTGGGCCGAGAACGGATCGCTCAAGGCGATCACCCTTCTGCTCGGCCGGTTCTCGATGACCGCGCTGATCGAGCGGCCGACCGACATTCCCCTGCTCCGCCAGAAACAGGACTTCCTGCTGGAGAACTGCGGCGGGATCAGGAACTCTCACGCCTACAGAGAGACCCGGGCCATCTTCAACCGGATGCCCAAGCGGGAGCTCTTCTACACCGACCCCACGTCGCTCAAACACATTGTGGATACGATCGTCTTCGCCACCGGCGACGACGACCTCTTCGTCCACCTGCGCCAGGGAGCTGGATATCAGGCGATGTACCTTGTGTTCTCGAGATCCCGTTACTCCGGCCAGATGGAGCGCGACCTTACCCAGAAGTACCGCGATGAGTTCGGCCCGATCACTTTCGTGACCTCGGCGGACCTCGGCGCGTCGTCCATGATCGTCTTCTACTTTGACGGCGATCACCTCACGGAGCCGGTGAACGTCGAAAGGGCCCGCGAGATCGCCGCGCACGAGACGAACACCTGGTCCGACCGCGTCTCGCTGGAGATGGTCCGGCATTTCGGCGAGGTGGAAGGAAGCAAACTCTTCAACCGCTACGTCCGGAGCGAGTCCCGCAGCGGCGTGTATCGCGAGATGACGCCGCCCGAACAGGTGCCCCAGGACATCCTGTGTCTGGAACAGCTCGGCGAAGGCCTGGGCGCCCGGGCGCTTCCGAAATCCGCGGAAGAGGCGACGCTCAAGGTTTTCTCCAAGCGGCCCCTGGTTCTCTCCGAGATATTGCGCACCCTGACGAACCTGGGTCTCAACGTCACGGAAGAGGTCTCGATGCCGGTCTCGTTGCCCCATGGACGCAAGGCGCACATCTACCAGTTTGAAACGCGGGCCACCACCCGGGTCATTGGCGCTCTGGCCACCGACACCGATCGGGTGGTCGACATTCTGCGCCGCATCGAGGAGGGCCGGTCGACCGACGACGCCCTCAACGCCCTGATCCTCGAAGGGGGACTGAGCGCCCGCGAGGTGGAGGTGCTTCGCTGCCTTCGGAACCATCTTCTGCAACTGAGAACCCACTACAACGTGGAGACGGTGAACCAGGCGTTCCTGCGGAACTCTCCCGCCATCGCCGCGGTGTCGCGCTACTGGAGCGCGAGATTCGATCCGGCCCTGGGCGACGGGCGTGCGGCGGCCGTCGAGGCGCTCGGCCAGGACGTCCAGGGCGCCCTCGAGGCCATCGTGAGCCTTCAGGACGACGAGATTCTGCGCGGTCTTTCGGGCCTGGTGAACGCGGCCCTGCGCACCAACGCGTTTCAGAAGCCCGAACGGGCGGTGATCTCGATCAAGTTCGAGTCGAAGAGCATCCCCCTCATTCCCTCGCCTAAGCCGATGTTCGAGATTGCGGTGCATTCGAGGGCGGTCCACGGCGTCCACCTGCGCGGAGGCAAGGTGGCGCGCGGCGGCATCCGCTGGAGCGACCGGCACGACGACTTCCGGCGCGAGATCCTCGGCCTCATGAAGACGCAAATGGTCAAGAACGCGATCATCGTCCCCGTGGGTTCGAAGGGCGGTTTTGTGCTCAAGGGCACAGTCCCCCCGCGCCCGGCGCTGGACGCCTATCTCATCGAGCGCTACCGCGAATACGTTTCCGGGCTTCTCGACATCACCGACAACATCGTCGACGGCGCGGTGCTTCATCCGCCCGACGTGGTCCGCTACGACGGCGACGATCCCTATCTGGTGGTGGCCGCGGACAAGGGCACGGCGCACCTGTCCGACACCGCGAATGGCGTTTCGAACCAGTATGGCTTCTGGCTCGGCGACGCCTTCGCCTCCGGCGGCTCCGTGGGCTACGACCACAAGAAGGTCGGTATCACCGCCCGCGGGGCCTGGGAGTGCGTGAACCAACACTTCGCGAACCTCGGCCTCGACTGTCAGAAGGAGCCGTTCACGGTGGCGGGGATCGGGGACATGGCGGGCGATGTCTTCGGCAACGGCATGCTGATGAGCCGGGTGATTCGCCTGGTGGCTGCGTTCAATCACGCTCACATCTTTGTCGACCCGACCCCCGATCCCCAGGCGACTTTTCCGAGCGGGAGAGGCTTTTCAAACTGCCGCGCTCAACCTGGCGCGACTACGACGCGGCCCTCATC
This sequence comes from Vicinamibacteria bacterium, assembly GCA_031364765.1. Taxonomy (GTDB): domain Bacteria; phylum Acidobacteriota; class Vicinamibacteria; order Fen-336; family JAGNNV01; genus JAGNNV01. The sequence goes on along the minus strand of JANLWV010000470.1, from coordinate 1,545 downwards.
AGCAAGGGCGGGGGGATTTTCGACCGCGGGGCGAAGTCGATCGCGATCTCGCCCGAGATGCGGACCGCTCTCGGCCTCGAGGCGGCCGCGACCGCGATGTCGGGCGAGGAACTGATCCGCGCCATCCTGAGGGCTCCCGTCGACCTGCTCTACAACGGGGGCATCGGCACTTATGTCAAGGCCTCTTCCGAAGAGCATCAAGATGTCGGCGACCGGGCCAATGACCGGGTCCGCGTCGATGCCAGGGAAGTGCGGGCCAGGGTGGTCTCCGAAGGCGGCAACCTCGGCCTCACCCAGAAGGGCCGGATGGAGCTTGCCCGTCAGGGCGTGCTCCTCAACACCGACGCCATCGACAATTCCGGCGGCGTCGACATGTCCGACCACGAGGTCAACATCAAGATCCTGATGAGCATTCTGCTGAAAGCCGGCGCTCTTAAGAACGTCGAGGCGCGCAACGCGCTTCTTGCCGAGATGACCGAAGAAGTGGCGGACCTGTGTCTTGCCGACAACGACGGTCAGACCCTGGCCATCACGCTCGAAGTCATGCGGTCCAAAGCCGCCATGGATGAGCATCTGGATCACATTGACGCCCTGGTGGCCTCTCAGTTTGTGAATCCGCTCGACGATTCCGTTCCTCCGCGCGACGTGCTCCGGCGAGACTATTCAGCCACCGGCCTCCCTCGTCCCCTGCTGGCCGTTCTTCTGAGCGAGACGAAGCGCTTCCTCTATGAGGCGGTGTTGCCCACCCCCTTCCCGGATTCGAAGGAAGGGGAGTCCCTCCTCGCTTCCTATTTCCCCGAACGGCTGCAGAAGGAGTATGCGAAGCACTTCGCCGCCCATCCCCTGAAGCGCGAGATCGTCGCCACCGTGGCGGTGAACCACATCGTCAACACCGCGGGCATCGCGTTTGTCGGCCGCGCCATGAAAGCGAGCGGCAAGGACGCGGGCCAGGTCTTCGGCGCCTTCTATTCGGTGGCGCAGACCGCGGACGCAGCGAAGAAGCGCGCGGCGATTCACGCGGAGACGCTCGACGCCCGAGCGAGGCAGGCGAAACTCCTGGCGTTTGAAAGCGAGCTCGGAGCCAAGGTTCAGAAGGCTCTGGCCGGGTAGGACCCATTCGTTAAGGTTGGGACCCGGGACTTCGGTTCGTTCAAGGTTCACGTTGGAGCCAGAACTTCGGATCGTTAACGTTGGAGCCGGAACTTCGGATCGTTAACGTTGGAGACGAGACGTTGTGTCGTTGACGTTGCAGACAGAACTTCGGTCCGTCCACGCCAACGTGATCATGAACGACCCGTCGAAATGCTTCAACCTGAACGACCATCGAGAAGCGACCAACGTGAACGGAGCCGACGAGAAGCGACCAACGTGAACCCCTACGACGACGCTCCTTTCCCCAGCCCCTTGGCCTTTTTCCGTCTCTCGGCCCCAACTTCAGCGTCAACCCAGCCCCACCACGCGCCTGTCACGCCAGATGCAGCGGGAACGTCGGCGGGGCTGAGGAGGTAGCGCTGTCCTGAAGTGCGGCCCCTCCATGTGAGGGCC
>JANLWV010000438.1:0-1732 GCA_031364765.1 Vicinamibacteria bacterium | reverse complement strand
CCCCTTGTAGCTGAGCGGCGTGTAAGGCAACTGCCCCAATGCGACCCGCTGGTCGTAGCCGAGCACCTGCAGGCCGCCGACTTCGAACGACTGCCTGGCGGCGCCACCCTGGAAATGGAGCGCAACCTCGCCCGCCGCATGATCCGTCGCGGCGACAAACGGCACGTAGAATTTCTGCCCTCTCCGATCGCACTCGAAGCGGTAGCCGACCGACTTCGTGTACGGCGGCTTCGCCAGTTCAAAAACAAATGTGCTCTGAGCCTCGTCACTCCCCGCCACCGCGCGCGCCCAGAAGACAGCCAGCAGCACCTCACTTTTCTTTACCGTGACGGAGCATCTGGCGTTCGTCTGAAAGCCGGACGGCGTCTCCGCAGCCTTTTTCGTCGTCATCCGCAGCGCTCTGTCAAAGCCGGGGGCGCCGGGCTGAACCTCACCGCCGCATCTCACGTCATCCATTTCGACCGCTGGTGGAATCCTGCCGTGGAAAATCAAGCCACCGACAGAGCCTTCCGCATCGGGCAGACCAAGAACGTTCTCGTGCACAAGTTCATCTGCCGCGGGACGGTCGAGGACAAGATCGACACCCTGATGGAGTCGAAGCAGCGCCTCTCCCGGGACCTTCTCGCGGGCGGCGCCGAACGTCTCCTCACCGAGATGAACGACGACGACCTGATGCGGCTCGTGGCCCTGGACCTGCGCGCGGCGTCCTTGGAGAGGTAGGACATGTTCTACGGCTGGCGTCCCCACGTGCCCGTGGCCACGCGGCGGCTTTTGGCGCTGCGCGAGATGGAGAAGCTGCGCCAGAAGGGGCACGCCGTGGCTCCCGTCGTGGTCCAGGGCCGCACCATCGCCAGGACGTTCTGGGGAAGGAGCTGGTGCCAGAACCTCGAGGGGTACAGCGACTTTGCCAATCGCCTCCCCCGGGGCCGGACGTATGTCCGCAACGGATCGGTGGTCGACCTCCAGATCGCGCCCGGAAGGATCGACGCACGGGTGGCCGGCTCGAAGCTCTACACGGTCCTTGTCCAGGTGGCGGCGCTGCCCAAGGCCCGCTGGAGCACGCTCTGCCGCGAGTGCGCGGGGAGCATCGACTCCCTGGTGGAGCTGCTCGCTGGGCGTTTCTCGAACGCCGTGATGGACCGCGTCTGCCGCCAGCGCACGGGACTCTTCCCGTCCCCGAGCGAGATCGAGCTCGCGTGCAGTTGTCCCGACTGGGCCACGATGTGCAAGCACGTGGCCGCCGTCCTCTACGCGATCGGCGCCCGCCTCGACGAGAAGCCGGACCTGCTCTTCACGCTGCGCCGCGTCTGTGCCCAGGACCTGATCGCCAAGGCCGGAGACGGCCTGGCGCTCTCTCGGAGGGGCCCGGCGGCCGGGAGGGTTCTGCGGGATGAGGGCCTGTCGGAGTTGTTCGGCATCGAGATGGCGGAGGCTCGGCGCGCGAAGGCTACGCGCCCGCTCCTCGCCCCGCGCAAGAAGCAGCCGGCGGCGTTGCGCCCGGTGGCCACCAAGGGCGTCCGGCCGCGGGCTCGCGGAGCAGGGCGCGCCAAGAGCCGGCGATAGCCGATTCGGTAGTGGATCCCACCGCCCTGCTTCACTCCGGGTCTACCCTTGCGTCGATATACTGGACTTTGTATAATGCCTCCGGTGTGGACCGTCTACGTGTTGCACGCGTTCGAGAAACGATCGCGGACGACTCCGGCCAAGGAGATCGAGGTGGCGCGCGGTCGGC
>JANLWV010000443.1:0-9175 GCA_031364765.1 Vicinamibacteria bacterium | reverse complement strand
TTCACAAAACCGAAGTTCAAGTACTCGCAGAGGTCACGGACCTCAAGGGGCTTTCGGGCCATGCGGATGTCAACGAGCTGATGCGCTGGATGTCCGGGATCAAGACCGCGCCCAAGACCGTCTTCGTGACCCACGGAGAAGAGGACGCGGCCCTCGCCCTGGCCGCGCGGATCACCGCCGAACGCGGCTTCAAGACGCACGTGCCAAAGCACGTGGAGCGCGCGACCCTCGACTAGTCTCTCGGAGCCTGGACCGCTCTCGCCCGCTGACGCGCCGGGGGTGCCGGGGGTGTCCGCCCGGTCCGGAGCGCGCTACGGCCGCGTCTCTTTGAACGTATCGCAGCGGTTCGGATCGCCGGTCTCAAGGCCGCGGCGCAACCAGAACTGGCGCTGTTCCCCCGATCCGTGCGTCCAGGACTCCGGTCGGATGGAGCCCTGAGTCATCTCCTGAAGGTTGTCGTCGCCGATCGACGCCGCCGCGCGCATCCCCTCTTCGAAGTCGCCCGGCTCAATGACCTGGCGGTCGCGGTTGGCCCGGTGCCCCCAAACCCCGGCGAAACAATCGGCCTGAAGCTCCAGGCGGACAGACAGAGCGTTGGCCTGCGCGTCGCCGCCTCTTCGCTGGGCTGCCGTCACCTTGTCGGACACCCCGAGCAGGTTCTGGATGTGGTGGCCAACTTCATGAGCAATGACATAGGCCTGGGCAAAATCGCCGGGCGCGCCGAACCGTTTCGACAACTGGTCGAAGAACACAGGATCGAGGTAGACCTTGTGATCCGCCGGACAGTAGAAGGGGCCCATCCCCGAAGAGGCGGTGCCACAGGCCGATCGGACCGCTTGGGAGAAGAGGACCAGAGGCGGAACTTCGTATGTCTGCTTGGTCTCGGCAAAGATGTCTCTCCAGGTCAGTTCGGTGTCCGCCAGAACGATTGCGGCAAACTTTCCGAGCTGGTCCTGGGGCGCGCCCGCGGGAGGCGGCGCCTCCTGCGGTGTGGTCTCCTGCTGGAAGGCGCCCAGGAGTTGAAGGAACGTCCGAGGGTCCTGTCCGGTGAAATACGACAGGGCCAGGACGAGGAGAAGGCCTCCGCAGCCGATGCCGGCCGGGCCTCCCCGCATTCGTTGTCCGCGTCTGTCTTCGACGTTTGTACTTTCGGGTCTGCCTTCGGTTCGCATGAGTGCCTCAGGATGGTCAAGCCGGTAAGGAATTGAAAGGCAGCAAAGGGCGTGCCAGCGCAGAACGCTCTTAAACTCCCTTCCGCGCATGACCAAGTTGTGTTCCATCTGCCTGGCTGCGCGCGCCACCCTCAACCCGCCTCCCGAGCTTGAGGCGCTGATCCGCATCAACCTGCCCTGGCTGGAGGAGCACACCGGCAGTAGCGCCTCATGCGCGCGGCGATTCCGGCGGGCTCTTTCGTACTTTCGCGCCGCCTCGATATCGGACGGCTCGAGTTCGCCCATCCTCCCGACTGCCCTCCGACTCGGCGCCTCCACGCGATATCGGGGGAGGGGCGTCACCATGGCCTTCCTCGACGCGGGCTTCTACGCTCACCCTGACCTGGTGACACCGGTCGATCGGATCCGCAAGTACGTGGACGTGACCCGGACCAATTCGCGGAGATCCGACATCGACGATCCCAAGGCCGCGGGCTGGCACGGGCTGATGACCTCCGTCGTGGCCTGCGGAAACGGCTCTCTCTCTCAGGGTCTTTATCGCGGAATTGCTTCCGAGGCCGAACTGGTTCTCGTGCAGTGTGGAACCGCGCGGCGGGTGTTTCACAACGACATTCGTCGCGGCTTCGACTGGATTCTGAAGAACCGTCGCAAGCACAACATTCGGATCGTGAACGTGAGTGTCGGCGGCGACTACGAAGCGAGCTATCTCGAGGATCCGATTTGCGAGGGTGTCGAAGCCGTCACCCGGGCCGGGATTCTGGTCTGCGCCGCCGTGGGAAACGCTGGCTACTCTCCAAGGCATCCGGTCATTCCGCCCGCGTCGTCGCCGTCGGCCCTTTCGGTTGGCGGCTTCAACGACCGCAATCGACTCAGCCGGTTCGGCCTGACCCCCTATCAGTCGAGTTATGGGCCGACCATTGACGGCCTGCAGAAGCCCGAACTGGTGGCGCCCAGCATCTGGCTCGCCGCTCCGCTCCTTCCGGGAACGGTCTCGGCGCAGCAGGCCGGTCTCTTTTCGTTGCTTCTGCAGGCGGACGACTCACGGCTTGCCGCGGTGCTCGCTGATCATCGGGGGATTGACGAAGCCCTCGATGGTGCGGCACACCTCGGCCCTCATGGAATCCGACAACTGGTCACGATGAAGGTCCACGATCACAACGTGATCTCGGAGTGGTACAAACACGTCGACGGGACGAGCTTTGCCTCCCCCATCGTGGCCTCGATTGCCGCCCAGATGATTGAAGCCCACCCTTCGCTGCAACCACTGGAGATCAAGGCCATCCTGACCCGGACGGCCCACCGGGTGAGCGAGTTGAAACCCGAGCAGCAGGGATTCGGCGTCGTGGATCCTCGCGCGGCCCTGGCTGCCGCCCTCACCCTGCGGCGCAAGGAAAGGGGAAGGCCTATTTCACGCGGACGCCGCCCTTGACCACGATGGGCACGTTCTGCAGGAGGGTGACATTCGAAAGCACATCGCCGCGCACGGCAATCACGTCGGCCATCCGGCCGGCCGCGAGCGTCCCCAGGTTTTGGTCCTGCTTCAGAAACCGCGCGGGCCACCGGGTCGCGGCGCCGATCGCCTGCATCGGGGTCATGCCGAACTTCACCCAGGTGTCGAGCTCGCGCCAGGTCGAATCGGAATGGAAATTCGCGGGGATGCCGCTGTCCGTGCCCACCATCAGCGTCACCCCGGTCTCGCGGAGCTGCTGGAACTTCCTCTGAAGGGTCGGGATACGACGGAAGGTCAGAGTGAAGTAGTCGAGATGCGTGATGTTCTTGAGGGAATCGCGAATGTCCTTCACGATGTCCTTCGGCAGGCCTTCCTGCCAGAGCGGATCGTCGAGACGCTCGGGGAAAATCTGGGCGGTGTAGTTGGTCAGATAGAGGGGCGACACGGTCGGGCACCAGAAAAGGGTCTGGTTCCGCTTTTTGAGGCCTTCGATGATGTCGGCCGGATATTCCGGTTCGGTGGCGAGACCCGTGTGTTCGAAGCCGTCGACGTTGTGTTTGAGTCCAATCCGGATTTCATCTTCCCGATGGGCATGCGCCACTACGGGCTTGCCCGCAGCATGCGCGGTCTGGACGACCGCGCCGACCTCGGCGTCGGTCATCTGATCCTGGTCGATGAGCTTTATGAAGTCGACGCCCGCATCGATGAGCTTCTGAACCTTGGCCCGGGCGTCCTCGGGGCCATTGACGCCCCAGCGCACAAACTTCTCGTATTCGAAGTAGGGCGCGTGCTGGATGAACGGGCCGGAAACAAACAGACGCGGGCCGGGAATCACGCCTTTCTCGATCCGACGCTTCACTTCGAGAATGTCCTCGAGCGGCGCGCCCAGATCGCGGACCGTGGTCACGCCTGCCATCAGCAACTGCTTAGCGGCCGCGGGCATGATCTCGTCCCGGAACCGCTTCATGTACGTCGTGTCCCAATGTTCGTAGTCGGCGTGGCCTACGATCATGAGGTGGACGTGCATATCCATCAGCCCCGGCATCACGCTCATGCCTTCGGTACTAATGATGGGCGTTCCTTGTGGAATGACAACCTCGGAGCGCGGACCTACCGCGAGTATCCGCTCCCCCGCAATGAGGACGACGCCGTCTCGGATCGGAGGCCCCTCGTAGCCGTCGATGATCTGACCGCCCACCAGGGCCAGCGTCGGCTTGGGCGCCGAGGTGGTGGGAGCCTGTTGGGCGGCCCCGGCCAAAGGTGCTAGGGCCAGGAGAAAAGCGAGGGTGCCTCCTATTCTGGAATTCATCGGCGTTTCTCCTTCTCTTCTTCCTCGTCGGATTCCCCGACCTCGCGTTTCAGCCAGGCCGCGCGCACCGGAGGAGGCATCTTGGAATTGGGGCCGCGCACCGACCGCCAGACGATTTCATTCAGCAGGAGATCGGGCGCACGGTCCGCCTCGGCGAGATTCATCTCCAAAGACTCACGAGCGCCCCAGGCTCGGGGATCGTTCTTTTCCGTGATGTCGATCCGGGGAGGCAGGGCCTGGTAGGCGGCGAGGTTCGGCATGAGCGAAAAGGCGTGATAAGTCGGGGTGGCCGCCGCGTCGTACTGCGAAAGCGGCTCGAGACCGAGTATCAGTTCCATGGTCCGAAGGAAGCCTGAGGTGGTATAGAGCGTGCTGTCGACAAAACCCTTCCGCTGGGTGTAGGGACTGAGGACGAAACCGATGGACCGATGCGCGTCGACATGATCCGAACCGTTCTGGGCATCGTCTTCCAGAACAAAAATGGCGGTCTCTTTCCAGAACCGGCTTTTGGAAACTGCCTCCACGAACCGCCCAAGGGCATGGTCGTTCTCGGCCACCATGGCTCGGGGAGTCCACGAGCCCGGCCGTGAGCCCGCGGTGTGGTCGTTCCCGAGACGAAGAATATTGAGTCTGGGGAGGGCGCCATTCTTCTCGAACTCGCGGAACTCCTCGAGCCAGACATCGATGCGCTGGTTGTCGGGGATGCTTAGGTTGTAGGGGGGGTAGGTCGGGTGCACGTGGTCCTTGAGGCCGGGCACCGAGCCGCTGAACGGGGGCTTCATATCCTCCCAGCGGAACTCCGTCCCGGGGATCGAGAACTCTCCGTAACTGCGGTACGAGACCCTGGCGCGCGCCGCCGCGTCCCAGATGTAGCCGCGCGGACCGGCCGCGAGATTCCCATAGGCGTTCCGCATCTGGCCGCCGCCTTCCGAGAGATAACGCCCTTCCCGCCGCCCGTAGTTCATGGGCCAGATCTTTTCGACCGCGTCGGTGGCCCAGGCTCCGGTCGAAAACGCGTGACCGTCGTAGCTCACTTCAGCATCGACATAGAAGTTGTCGAGCAGAACAAACTGTCGAGCCAGGGCATGGGCGTTGGGTGTGATGCTCTCGCCGAACAGGGTGAGCGAAGAATCTCCATTCCCCTGGGGCAGGTCCCCGAGCACCTGGTCGTAGGTTCGATTCTCCCGAATGACATAGAACACATATTTGATGGGCGAGGGCGCGCCGACCCTGCGTGGGATGACGGAGCGCAAGGGCGCTTTGGCGGGAGTCAGGCGGGACTTTCCGGTATCCGGCGTGACGAAGAGCGCGGTCGCGGTGTACTCCTTCAACTTCAGGGCGGCGGGGGTTTCGAGGGTGGTCAGAGATCCCCAAAGCATGGCGCGCACATACTGCCCTTCCGGGCCGGTTTCGATGCCGGGATTGCGGCCGCGCGGGTTCGCCGCCGAAGCGAGGCCCTTCCCCGACAGGATGAAGATCTTCGATCCATCCTTCGAGTAGCGAACGCCGGTGGGATACCAGCCGGTGGGTATGAACCCTGAAACCTTGCCCTTCCCATCCTCCTCGATTTCGATGACGGCTACGGTGTTGTTGTCGGCATTCGCCACCAGCAGGGTCTTGCCGTCGGGCGACAGGTCGAGAGCGTTGGGCGTGCTTCCGGGCGGCATGTCGGGGAAGGGCGCGATGCCTATCTGCTCCGTCGCGTAGCTCTTTTCGAGGTCGATGTTCCAGACCGCGTTGGTGTTGGCGCAGGCCACGAAGAGGCGAGAGCCATCCTTCGAAAAGGTCATCGCGTTGGGATGCTCGCCCACTTCGATCTCGTGCTTGAGGGAGAGATCGGCGGCGCCGAAGACCAGGACCTTCGAGCCGCCCCAAAGCGACAGGTAGACGGTGGACGAGTCCGGCGAAACCAGGACCGTGTAGGGCTCGGCGCTGAGGTCCATCGTCTTCACCACCGCGCGCGTCTCGAGATCGATGGCGTGAAGTCTTTCGCCCAGGACATGGACGGCGTAGAGCCTCCTGCCGTCGGGAGCCACGGCGAGGCCGCCCACGAAACTGTCATTTGCGGGCTTTTGAAGACCGAAGTCACCGGTCTTCCCGAGAACACCCTTGTCCCAGGAAAACTCATCGACCCGGTTCTTCGCGGACCCCGACGAGTACAGGCGCTTTCCGTCCGGGTGAAAGGCCAGGCCGAGCCACGCCGACTCCAGCATGATCCGATCGCGGACGATCTGTTTCGTGAAGTCGTAGACCACCAGATTCGGCTGGGAATAGCCGTTGTTGGTGACGACCACATGGTCGCCGTCCGGAGACATCACCAGATTCATGGGCAGGTCGCCGATGGTGATGTGCTGGCCCACCGGGGCGATGCGCCACCCATTAGGCAGCAGCGTCACCTTCGGCTCTTTCATCCGAGGCGTGGTTGCCGTTGCCAGCGTTGAGACCACTGGCTTCGTGGCCACCGGGGGCTTTGAAGGTGCTCCTTCCTGCGCCGCCCACACGGGCGAGCACAACAGGCCGCTCAAGACAAGGAAACCGGGGACCGTTTTCAGTTGGTTTCTCATATCTGTTTCTCTCCCCGCAGCACGGAAGCGTTCTCGCGCAAGCCGGTAGCGACTCGCCGCAGGGTCAGGACCGAGCCCGCCAGCGGCGGGGACAGCGGTTTGACCTCTTTCATCCACTCCATCAGAGACGGTGAGACCGTGGCCAGCTCGCGCAGCTGCTCGGCTACCCGGGCGTACTCGGGGTCCTTGGGGATTTTCTCGAGCGCGCCATCGATCTCGTTGGCCAAAGTCTCCAGCGCCTCCGCGACTTTTCCATGACGTGGCGCGTCCCCGGCCTGCGGTTTCGCCATCGCTTTGGCCGGGCCTGGATCTCCACCCTCCGCCTGACTCCAAGACTTCGAGATGACTTCCAGCCGCTGCGCCACCTGCGAGACGGCGGCGAAGGAAACCACCGCCTCCCGAAGCGTCGCGGTGAGAGCGGGTGAGATCTTCGTGAATTCGACGAGAGGCGCGGCCAGAGGCTCGTAGTCCTCGGCGGCCGGAAGACGCATGAGCGATTCAGCGAGGCGCTGGTTCGTGTCCTGAAGGGTGGTGGCGGTCTCGCCCAGCGCCTGGGTGGCCGACTCGATCTGCGGCACGGCGTCCTTGACCGATTCCAGAGACGCCATCAGTCGCGGACCGCTCTGCGCAAACGAATAGATGTGCTCGGCGAGGGGCTCGAACTCGACCGCCTTCGGGATCTCGGCCACCAGGGCCTCGAGCCTCTCGACCAGATCGGGCAATCGCTCCAGGGCGGCCGACACCCGGTCGTCTTTGGGCGGTGCGGCGTCGCGGGGGGCTCGTTTGCGCGGCGTCTTCGCCCCGGGAAGGTCGGATTCGGAGCCTGGGTCGTCCGGACCAAACAGGCTGGGAGCAGCGACTCTCTTCCGTGGGGCCATCGAGAATGAGCTTAGCGTCAGGATCGGCCGGCCAGACGGCGGCCCTAAAGTTTTTCAATGAGAGAGCGGTTTGCTGAGCATGCCGCCCCCTATCTGGCAGAGGTGTGTCGTTTTCTGGCGGTGGCTTGCGGTTTTGCGCGTGCGTTCACACGGACGAATTCGCGCAGGGCGTCTTTACCCACCCACCTGGGGGCCGCCTCCTTCGACAACGACAGGCGCCGAGCGAGGGCGATGGACGCTGTGTTGAGGTCCGGGCTTCGTCTCCCGATGCTGCGAAGGGCCCAGTTGACTCCCTTCTTGACGAAGTTGCGGTCGTCCTGAGCGCCTTCCTCGACCAGGGGCAGAAGTTCCAGAAACCTCTCGTTTAAGGCCTTCTTGTCGTGGAGGGCGAGGCTCGCCATGAGTGCGAATCCCCCGCGCCTGGTGAACTCGCGCGGTGACTTCGCCCATGGCCGCACCATGTCCCAGGCCAACGGTGTCTGATCGAAGAGCTTGAAGCAGGCGGTGTCGCCGTCGGCCCAGTTCTCGAAGCTCCTCGCCCAGGCACTCATCTGCGCCTTCGTCAGCTTCCGAGGATCGCCGATAGAGCCGCTCAGGCCGCGTCGCAGGCCTTCTTCAGTCCCTTGCGGCCCCCCAGCTCAAAAATGGCTCCCCAGGTAGGATTCGAACCTACAACATTTCGGTTAACAGCCGAACGCTCTACCATTGAGCTACTGAGGAACGGTGCGTCTGCCGGCCGCGCACGGAAGGAACATTCCTGGCGACGAGGCCGCGGATTATAGCGCGGCTCCGTTTTTCGACGAGTGTGAGCCCGGCCAGGCAGGCGGGGTGACTCGAGAACTACATCGTCACCCTGGTGGCCTCCGCCTTCACCCCTTCGAGATCCTTCACCAGATCGTTGAAGCGCTCGTAGGCGTCGCGACCTGGCTTCTGGTCGGCCTGACCGAGCATGCGCGCGACCGCGGCGAACTGGTCGATCAGCATGGGCTGCGGATAGGCGCCAGGGGCGGTCTGGATCTTCGCGATCACGCTTTCGATGGCCTTGAGTCGCGCCGTTCCGGCCGGCGTCTTTTCCGCCTGAGCCCTGGTGCGGGCCTCCGTGAGCTTCTGGAGCACGGCGCGGGTCTCCATGACCCGGTCGCGAATGTCGAGGAGAAGCTTAGTCTGCTCGGCGATCATCGCATCGGTCACTCCATCCTTGACCAGGCGTGGGTCTGAGAGCACTCTGAGCGATCGCCCTTCGGAGAAAGCACCCATCGAGAGTCTGATCCTGTACTCGCCGGGAGCGACCATCGGACCCTGAAGGCCTCGGAAGCCCGGCACCCCGGCATGGCGAAGGTCCCAGATGAATCGATGCGCGCCACCCTTCGAAGCAAGCCGGGGCAGGCCGGCGGGACGCGTTTCCGGCGCGCGCATCGCCTGCGTCGTTTCGATCGTCTGCGGGGGCCCGCTGTCAAACGTGCGGAGTACCGTTCCCACAGAGTCCATCACCTCGAGCCGGACGTTCTCCGTCGCATCCGCCTGGAGCGCATAGTCGATGATGGCGCCCGGTTCGATGAACTGTGGGTCGGCGGCCCCGTTCGGCACGTCGTACCGAAGCCGATACGCGGGACGCGGCTCAAGCAACAACGCGGCTGCGGTGGTCCTCGGTCTCGCGAGCTGATAAAGCGCGGCAATGTTGTCCACGATGAAGACGCCTCGACCCATAGTCGATAGAACGAGGTCGCCACGAAAGACCTTGAGGTCGGTCACCGGAGTCACCGGAAGATTCAACTGGAAGGTCTGCCAGGTCTCGCCACCGT